>JABIZW010000238.1 GCA_018666295.1 Halieaceae bacterium | reverse complement strand
GGTATTTTTTGGCGTCGTACGGTTATGCAGTCCGTGGCATCGATTACTACGGCGGCTTTGGTATTCCAGGATTTTCCGAATATGGATTTCTAATGAGCACGGACGAGATTCTCGAAAAGCTGAGGAAAAAGTATCCGGTGGGCTACAAAGTTCGGGTGTTTTATTACAAAGACTCTCCGATCGAACATTGGTTGCACAAGCCACCCCCAAAATGGGCTGTTTTTTGGAAAGCCGTGGCAAAACCGTTGCTCGTGTTGGTCATCGTTCTCGTCCCGTTGGGATTCGTTGACTTGCTCATTACGCTCTCGTCGAAAGGTTAAGGGCTTTGGATCGTCGCGGTAAAACTGGTTTGTCCAGTCGCCTATGCTTTTTGGCGTCTGCCACGATGGATCGTATTGAGATTTTAATCTGAGCCGCAGTCGAGGCTTAAAGCGCCGTCACAGGGGTTGTTGAAAACAGACGGCGTGCCATCCGAGTGTATGCGCTAAGCACCCACATTTAGGCGATTTTTGGCTTGAATATATCGGCATCTTTAGTGTGTACTGCACAGGACGATGTGAGTGACCCGTGAGTGAAATATGTGCGATGACCACACAGTACAAGACGACACATCCTCCAAGACCGCGCTGACGCGACGGGAGTTCAACACACTCGCGGCGGGAGCAACATTGGCACTTACGGTTCCCAAGACCGCCAACGCGCAGACGGTGACGCTTAATGCTGTTCAGGTAAACACGTCCGACGGTGTCTGTGATGCGTTCTTCGTGCACCCAAAAGAGGGTAAACATCCGGCAGTACTGATCTGGCCGGATATTTTGGCGCTGCGCCCCTCTTTCGAGGCCATGGCAAGCCGGCTTGCAGAGAGCGGTTACGCCGTGCTGTGCATTAACCCCTATTACCGCGATGCGAAAGCGCCTGTCGTGGAAACCGGTGAGAGCTTTAGCGATGAGGTGACGCAGCGAAAAGTCCTGCCCATGTACCGCAACCTTTCTCCTGAAACGCACGTGCGTGATGCCAATGCCTTTGTGGACTGGCTCGACCAACAAGCGTCGGTCGATACACTGCGGCCCATGGGCACCATGGGGTACTGCATGGGCGGGCCAATGGTGATGCGGGCGGCCGCTGCACGTGCTGATCGCATCGGCGCCGCTTGTGCTTACCATCCGGTCTCACTGGCTACCGATGCAGACGACAGTCCGCACCTGTTGATTCCTAAGATCAATGCCTCAGTGCTAATTGCTTTGGCTGAGAACGACGACGAACGAAACCCTGATGACAAGCACGTGCTTAGCGCTGCGTTTAAAGCAAACGATGTAACGGCCAACATTGAGGTTTTTGACGGCGCCCTGCACGGCTGGTGTGTGCTCGACTCAAGGGTCTACAACAAAGAGCCAGCAGAGCGTGCTTGGGCACAAACACTGGCCCTTTTTGAGGCGTCCCTCTAGGCCCTGTGGGTCAGCGTACTGAGCAAGGCCTTTGCGCTCATCAGCGCAACGTAATTTCAATCCTGAGGTCGTTGAAATATCGTCGAGTTCGGCCCCGCATGTTTAGGTGCATAACTACCAAAAAATCGTTGTAGTCTCTGTGTTTACTGCTTGATACCATCGCGAAAAATACCAATAACAAATTGCTCTGAAAAACAGAGCGGCAGAGACAAAAAGGGGGGGTTGGACGTCGCAGGTTTTTGGCCTGGGTCCAACAACAATGATTGAAAGACCTCGTTAATAAAATTACTGAGAGCCACTGCCAGACGCCAGGCGGTTTACTCCCGTGTCTACACGATATCCAAGCGCAGGTGGGGTATATTCCGTCGGAGACTTACGAGCATATCGCACGCGCGTTTTCGCTGTCGGTCGCCGAAGTTCACGGTGTGGTTAGTTTTTACCATGATTTTAGGACAGCACCGGCGCCACCGTGCGCGGTGCAGATTTGCTGTGCCGAGGCCTGCCAAGCTGTGGGCTCTCGCGACCTTGAGTCGGCGGTAGGTCATGTTTTAGGTGTGGAGTTTGGAGAGGTGCACGCTTCCCAAACCTACCGTTTAGAGCGTGTTTACTGCCTGGGTAATTGTGCCTGTGGACCCTCGATTCGGATTGGTGACGACGTGCACGGTCGTGTTGACTCGGTGCGTCTGAGTGAACTGGTGAGTGAGGCGACCAACCGATGAGTATTCGTGTTTACATTTCGGGTGACACAACGGCCGTCGCCGTTGGGGCAGAACGAGTGGCGCAGCGTTTTGAAGTCGAAGCGACACGAGCGGACCTCAGTTACGAGCTTGTCAGAAGCGGCTCCCGCGGCGCCTTTGGTCTAGAGCCGCTGCTTGAAGTCGACTCAGCACGAGGGCGAGTAGGCTTCGCCGGCGTGACGCCAGACGATATTCCTGAGTTAATCCGTTGCGTCAACGAGAGCGTTTTTGAGCACCCCAAGTGCTTGGGTTTAGTTGCAGAAATACCGTGGTTGTCTAATCAAACGCGCGTGACGTTTAAGCGCTGTGGTGAAGGGGCACCGGCGGACTTAGAGAACTACCAGCGTCTGGGTGGCTACGTGGGCTTGAACAATGCCCTTGCACTGTCGCGTCAGGCGATTGTTGATGAAATCAAAGCATCCGGACTTCGTGGCCGGGGAGGCGCTGCTTTCCCGACCGGTATCAAGTGGCAAACCGTACTCGATACTGACTCAGATCAGAAATACATTGTGTGTAATGCCGATGAAGGTGACTCAGGAACATTTGCAGATCGACTATTGATGGAGGGCGACCCGTTTCAGCTGATCGAGGGTATGACCATTGCCGGAGTCGCCGTCGGTGCAACCCAAGGCTACATTTATCTGCGATCCGAATACCCGCGCGCCCAGCAGATGCTCGAACGGGCCATTGACGCCGCCTACGACGCAGGCTTACTCGGTCAGGATATTTTAGAGTCGACGTGTGCTTTTGACCTCGAGGTGCGAATGGGGGCCGGTTCCTACATTTGTGGCGAAGAAACCGCGTTGCTGAATAGTTTAGAAGGCAAAAGGGGGGTTGTTAGGGCGAAGCCTCCATTGCCGGCTATCGAAGGTTTGTTTGGTCAGCCCACTGTTGTGAATAACGTCTTAACG
>JABIZW010000140.1 GCA_018666295.1 Halieaceae bacterium | reverse complement strand
CGAGGGTACAAGTGTGTCGCGCGAGTTTCGTATGAGCGCGACTTTGTTGAGATTAACGCTGAGTACAGTCATGGCGAGACGCGGGTTACTCTCAAGAGGACGATTGGATCCACCGGGACGTTTTGAAGCGGCATCTGGCCTTGTTCTGTTGTTCCCACCGCTTTTGCCGTTGGTGATGAGGCCATAAAGTCGACGATGCGCATGCCACTAATGACTTCGCCGAATACGGTGTAGCCTGCTTTAAAGGGCGTCCAGTCGAGATTTGGATTGTTACGGTGGTTGATAAAAAATTGACTGCCTGCCGAGTCTGGATCGCTGGTTCGAGCCATGGCAAGCGTTCCACGGTCATTATGCACACGATTCTTGGACTCATTGACCACCGATCGCTCCGTCTTTCGCTGTTTCAAATCCACGTCAAAACCGCCGCCCTGAACCATGAAACCTTCAATAATGCGGTGAAAAACAGTGTTTTCGTAAAAACGCTCATCGACGTGACTTAGAAAATTTTCAACGGTCTTGGGTGACCTGTCGGCGAAGAGTAAGACGGTGATGTCTCCCTCGCTTGTCTCGAGTTTCACAATGGGGTTTTCCGCAATGGCGAATGAGCTCAAGGAACAAACGAATGTGGTAATAAGGCCGATTAAGATCTTTTGGGCATGCTTCACGGAATTCTCCTTGGCGATTTAGCGCCAGCCGTCGTTGCGGCGACGTTTGACGGAAAGTCGGGGTACTAATAAGGCAATCATTATGCCAAGGGCAATCAAGACAACGACTTCAATGGCTCGGTTGCTTGAGATTCGATCCTGAAGTCGTGCGTTCTCAAGTTTCAGTAAATCGTTACGCGCGTTAGCGTCTTCTAACTTTCCAGTGAGGCTCTTGGTCATTTGATCAAGTTGAATCGCATTTGCAGAGACACGCTTAACCTCCGCCAGCGTCTCCCGGGTCTGCTCAAGTTCGCGCGCTGCAGTACTCATCGAGGAATCGGTCGAGGTTAGTTGCGCCATGGCCTCGTCGAGGTCGCGCTGCAGCTGCGCTGCGCGCTCAACTTCCCCAGCCAGCGTGGCTTCAAGGGCGTTGACCTGACTGCCCCGAGGTGCATTAGCCTGAAGGTACTGGGCTCGTAGGTAGCCTCTTGTGCCACCTTTTGTCTCAATTTCAGCCCAGACACCGTCCTCGGTGAGTCCGTAATAGGTCACCTCAGTGCCCGACGGCAGCCCCTTGTTAATAATTCGATAATCGCCGCCGGGGCCTGTGCGGACCGGTGTGAAAATAAGATCGGTGACGTACCGAGTCTCGCTCGTTTCTGCGGTGTTCGTGTCGACTGAGTCTTGCGCTTGCGCGAGGGAGGGCAGTAAAACCAACGCGGTTAGCACTGCAAAAATTCGAAGTTTAGGCATAGTGAAATCGTTCCCCAACGGCATTAAAACGTTCTCGTATTGTTGTTCTCATCAGAATTTGCGACCTCTTTTAAGTGGGGCCCCATAACAACCCCAATCAGAAGAATCAGTAACACGGAGAAACCCAGGCTCGACCAAAGCTTGAACGAGACCCAAGTTTCCATGGAATAATTATAGGCCACGTATAAATTGACGGCACCCACCATTACGAAGTGCAGTGTCGAAACTAATGTGACTCGCTTCCAGATTTGTGCGGGCAGTTGCACCTCGCCGCCCAGCAGGGCTTCAAAGAGGCAACGGCCTCGGATCACATGCCAACCGACGCATGTGGCGGCAAGCACCCAGTTAACCACCGTGGGCTTCCACAAAATAAAAACAGGGTCTCGTAACAAGACGGTGGCGCTGCCAAATACCGTGACAACCAATGCAACACCCAAGAGGCGTTTTTCGACGGTGCCCCAAACAGCCTTAACAATGAGAACCTGCAAAAGGGTGGCCGATACGAGCGCGATGGTAGCCGAATAAATACCGTCGAACGTGTAGACCACATCGCCCACGGCAACCGTGGTGCCTGACAGTTGAAATGTTAGAAAGAAAATGACGAGGGGTGCGAATTCTAGGAGTTGCTTCATGTCGGCTCTGGTATGATTCGGTTTTGGATAATCGGGCGGCTCTTGGGCTGCAAGTGTAGTAATTGTGATCGTTGACTACCACACACATTCGTTGGCTTCTGACGGAGCGCTATCACCGTCGGAGCTGCTCGCGCGTGCTCGTGCGTCGGGCGTATCTAAGTTTGCAATCACCGATCATGACACAACCGCAGGCTATTTGTCGGTCAAAGACAGCGATGATGCCAGAGCGGTGGGATTGATTTCTGGTGTGGAGTTGTCTTGCAAGTGGGCGACTGCGTCGATCCATGTGGTGGGGCTGGGTTTTGATGCGCTGGCGCCTGAAATGCAAGCCATGATCGAGACCTTAACCGCTGCGCGACGGGCGCGCGCGAGCAAAATCGCCTCGCGACTGGAAAAAGCAGGAATCGCTGGCGCCTATGACGGTGCCATGGCCTTGGCCGGTGACAGCCAAATTGGTCGACCTCACTTCGCAGCATGGATGGTCGAAGCCGGCGCCGTGGGAAGTGTGACTGAAGCATTTGATAAATACTTGGGTGCAGGAAAGCCGGGCGATGTAAAAATGTTTTGGCCGTCGCTGGCCGAGGTGGTTTCGGGTATTACCGCGTCGGGCGGGATCGCGGTACTGGCGCATCCGCTGAAGTACAGACTGACGGGCATGAAACTTCGCGCCTTGCTCAACGACTTTAAGGCATCGGGAGGGCGAGCGATTGAAATTTTGAACGGCCGACAAACTGACGTCGACTCTAAGCGGCTTCTCCAGCTGATGGAATCCACTGATCTCATTCCCTCGGTAGGCTCAGATTTTCATCGCGAGTTTGAATACGGCCCGCGTCTGGGAATTGATGTCGGGCGACTGCCCAAGGGGCGTTACATATGGGAGGCCCTTGAGGCGGTCCTATGAGTCAATTCTTTTCGATTCATCCCGAAACGCCACAGGGCAGACTGGTCCAGCAAGCGGTCGAAATATTGACTCGCGGTGGTGTGATTGTGTATCCCACCGACTCGGCTTATGCGCTGGGGTGTCTTTTGGACAATAAGTCAGGTGCTGAACGCATTCGTATGATCCGTAAGCTTGCAGATGATCATAATTTTACGCTTGTCTGTCGTGACCTGTCGGAGTTGTCACGCTATGCACGCGTTGACAACGCGGCTTATCGTCAGATTAAACACGCGACACCTGGGCCCTACACGTTTATTTTTGAGGCGAGTAAAGAGGTGCCGCGGCGGCTGATGAATCCGAAGCGTAAGACGATCGGTTTGCGGGTTCCTGACAATGCTATTACTCAGGCACTGCTGCATGAGTTGGCGGCACCCTTAATGTCCTCGACACTTTTGCTCCCAACAGATGACTATCCACTCAGCGATCCGTACGATATACGCGCAACGCTTGAGCATGACGTCGACTTGGTGATTGATGGTGGGTACTGTGGTCTGGAGCCGACGACGGTTGTTGATATGAGTGGTGACGAAACGAGGATTTTACGCCGCGGTTTAGGCGCCTCGGAAGCTTTTGACTAGGTTCTAGGATTAATGTGACTGAGATCATCAACAAAACGGATGCAGAGACTGAGCTCGCAAAAAACGAGCATGACGGCGCGAGCACGGATCGCTCGCCGCGCGATTCTCTGCGCGCATCAGACGCTGTGGAAAAGCGTATGGGACAGCCGCAGCAAGGCGAGATGCCGTTTGCCGTGGTTTTAGGGGAGGCCTTAACCGAGCTACCCAAAGATTTATACATTCCACCGCGCGCGCTCGAGGTTTTCCTTGAGGCGTTTGAAGGGCCGCTCGATTTGTTGCTCTATCTCATCCGGCGGCAAAACCTCAATATTCTTGATATCGATGTCGCGAGCATTACAGAGCAGTACATGCAGTACGTTGATCTCATGGATGCCATGCAGTTTGAGTTGGCCGCGGAGTATCTACTCATGGCGGCGATGCTGGCAGAGATCAAGTCGCGTATGTTACTGCCTCGGTCTACCGAAGCCGATGACGAAGAGGAAGACCCAAGGGCGATGCTGGTAAGGCGCCTTCAGGAATACGAGCGATTTAAGAAAGCGGCGGAGGACATGGCGGCCCTGCCGCGTGTCGAGAGAGACACCTGGGTGGGCTCTGCGGAGCCACCGGTGAGCGAGCGTACCAAACCACTACCGGACGTGAACTTGCAAGATCTTGTGATTGCCTTTTCGGAGGTTTTAAAGCGTGCAGACCTGTACGAGAGTCACCAGATTAAGCGCGAGTCGTTGTCCACGCGGGAGCGCATGGCCGACGTGCTACAGGCGCTTCAGAAGCAAGAATTTTGTTCTTTTGATGCCCTTTTTAAGGTTGAAGAAGGACGCTTGGGAGTTGTTGTGACGTTCCTGGCAATTTTGGAATTGATTAAAGAGTCTTTGGTCGACATCGTGCAGTCAGAAGAATTTGCGCCGATCCATATCAAAGCAAGAAGCGAGTAAATATGGCTATGGGTGATCATGATCTAGTTGAAATTCTTGAGGGTGCGTTGCTTGCGGCGGATGAGCCACTAAGCAAGAAGCAACTGGCTCAGTTATTTGACGAGTTGGACCGACCGTCTGCGTCGGACATTACCGCGGCACTCGATGAGGTTGTCTCGCGTTGTGACGGCCGAGGGTTTGAGCTTGCCGAGGTCGCCAGTGGCTTTCGGTTTCAAGTGAGGCAGCATTTATCGCCTTGGGTGAGCAAGCTCTGGGTTGAGCGTCCCGCTCGTTACTCTCGAGCACTGCTGGAGACACTGTCCCTGATTGCCTATCGTCAGCCCATTACGCGCGGTGAAATTGAAGATATTCGCGGCGTGGCGGTGTCGAGCAATATTATGAAAAGCCTGCTCGAGCGAGACTGGGTCAAGGTTGTTGGACACCGCGATGTGCCCGGCAAACCCGCGATGTACGCAACGACCCGTGGCTTTTTAGATTACTTCAACCTTAAGTCCTTGGATCAGCTGCCGCCACTGGCGGATGTTAAGGATCTTGAGACGATGACCAGTGCGCTCCCACTTGAGGAGTTTCACGATTCGCGAGACGACGAAGCAGGCGCTGAGGGCCCAGAAACGCAAGGGATTGCAGTGAGCGCAACGCCCGAAACTGAGGAGGCGGACTCAGAATGAGTGATGCCGATAAGCAAAGTAAGAAAGTGATTCTGGATGACGGTGAGATTAAGCCCGACGGTGAAAAACTGCAAAAGGTCCTTGCACGCATGGGCCTTGGTTCGCGTCGAAAGCTCGAGGAGAGTATTAAAGCAGGGGAGCTTACGGTAAACGGGTCGATGGCAAAGCTGGGTGATCGTGTGGTCGCCGGGGACAAAATTAAGTTTAAGGGGCGGCCGGTCGCTAATGACGAAAAGATAGAGAACAGGGTTATGCTCTATCATAAGCCTGTAGGCGAGGTGTGCTCGCGTAAGGACCCCGAGGGTCGCGCGACCGTCTTTGACGGGCTGCCGCGTCTAAAGTCTGGGCGATGGGTTTCTGTGGGTCGACTCGACTACAACACCTCTGGCTTGTTGCTTTTAACAACGGATGGGGAGCTTGCTAATGCGCTTATGCACCCCTCGAGTCGTGTTGAGCGCGAGTACCTCGTGCGGGTTATGGGCCGCGTTGATGAGGCGATGCTTCAGCGACTGAAGTCGGGCGTAGACCTGGACGACGGGCCGGCTCGATTCACTGATATTCAAGAAGGCGGCAGTGACAGCGAAGGGATTAATCGATTCTTTTATGTGGTGTTGTCCGAGGGGCGTAATCGGGAAGTTCGGCGCCTCTGGGAGTCGCAAGGCGTCACGGTCTCGCGGTTGAAGCGCGTGCGCTACGGCGAGGTCTTTATTCCGTCAAAGCTGAAGAAGGGCCAGTGGATGGAGTTGAAGCCGCGTGATGCGGAAGTGGTCTACACCATGGCCCAGTTGACGCCCAAGGCGATCTATCGACCCACTAAGAAAGTGGCTGAAAAGCGTGAACGACAGGCCGGCAAAAGTGGAAAGCACCCCGGTCGTCGCACAAAGAAAGTAAATCTGTAACGATATGACTTACTGCGCGCTGAGCGCCTGTCCGTTTAGATCTCCACTTGCATCGCTCATGAGGTACACCCATTGGGCGATAATGTCCTCTGGGTGGGGGTTGGTGGTTGGCGGTTCCCCCGGAAAGGCAGTGCGTCGCATCGCGGTGTTAACGGCGCCAGGATTTAAGGTGTTGACTCGGATCGCAGAGGTTGCACCAAGTTCATCGGCGAGAACCTGCATCAATCCTTCTGTTGCAAACTTTGAGACCGCGTAACTGCCCCAGTAGGCGCGACCTGTACGTCCCACACCGGAACTTGTAAATACCACCGATGCTGACGTGGCCTTATCGAGTAAGGGCAGTAGCGTCTGAGTTAGCATGAAGCCTGCATTCACGTTGACCTGCATCACCTCGTGCCACGTAGCAGCTCGGGTTTGTGCGATCGGCTTTCGATCGCCGAGTAAACTTGCGTTATGAAGTAGGCCGTCCAGTTTTGGTAATGCCTCTGACAAGGAGCCCGCAAGGGTCACGAAGTCATCGTACGTCGCCCTCGATAAATCCATAGGCAGTAGCGCGGGTTGTGGGGCGCCAAGATCAACGATTTCGTCATAGAGGTCTTCAAGCCGTGCTTCGTTTCGACTCAGCAGTAAGACCTCGGCGCCGCGGGATGCGAATGCGAGACTCGCCGCGCGGCCAATACCCTCGGCCGCGCCCGTGACTAATATTGTTTTTCCCGCAAGTTCATCAGTTGCAGGTGACCAAGCGTGAGGTGCTACTGGCATTAGAGCTGTTTCCTTATCCATTGGCAGAGGTCCTGTGGCGTATCGACACACAGGTTGGCGCCCCACTGACCGGGGTCGTCATGATCTTCGATGTAGCCATACTTTACGGCGATGGTGAAACATCCCGCCGCATTGCCCGCCTGAATATCTCGGATGTGATCACCCACGTACACCATTTCTTCGGGTGCGACCTGCAGTTGTGTCGCGGCCAGCAAAATGGGCTCGGGGTGCGGCTTAGCCTTGGTGACGTCACAGGGCGTAACGAGGCTGCCCGCTGGCGGCTGAAATTTCATCGCTGTCATCAGCGGGTCGGCAAAGCGCCTAAATTTATTGGTCACAACG
Source organism: Halieaceae bacterium (assembly GCA_018666295.1). Lineage (GTDB taxonomy): Bacteria > Pseudomonadota > Gammaproteobacteria > Pseudomonadales > Halieaceae > Luminiphilus. The sequence continues at coordinate 4,703 of JABIZW010000140.1, read as the reverse complement.
CCCCAGCGCCTGTCGGCCTCATCGAGACGTTTTACGACGTCAAGGAGGCCGTCGTAAGGGATGGCTGAAGTGCCGAGTTCTGCTTCGTACCAGTCAAGGTATTGCGCCCTGTAGATTTCCCAGCGAGGGTCGCCTTCCTCGACACCCGTGGCCTCAGTGACTAGGCGTCCGGATCCATACGAAATCAGCTTGCGCGCATCATCAAATGGCTTCTCCTGCCCCCCCAGCTCGCAACACAGCTTGCGGTAGGCGGCGAGCAATTCACTGGCGGTGTCCACGAGCGTGCCATCGAGGTCGAAGACGAAGGCTTTGAATGTCGGATCGATCACGCAGGCTTGCTCGCCCGAATCATGTAGTTGACCGAGACGTCGCGCTCTACAAGACGGTAGTGCTTGGTGATGGGGTTGTAGGTCATGCCGATATTCGCCTCGACCTTCAGTCCGGCAGCCCTGGCCCAGCGGGCAAGCTCCGAGGGCTTAATCAGCTTGTTGTACTCGTGGGTCCCTTTGGGTAATAAATTAAGTACGTATTCTGCACCGACAATCGCAAACAGCCACGCCTTGGGGTTTCGGTTGATTGTCGAAAAATAAAGGTCGGCACCTGGCTTTGCCATATCGGCGCAGGCCTGTATCACTTTGGACGGATCGGGAACGTGTTCCAGCATTTCAAGGCATGTGACGACGTCATAGGTTTCAGGTTGCTCTAGCGCAATCGCTTCGGCGGTCGTTTGGCGGTAGTCGATCTCCAGCTGGGACTCGAGTAAATGAATTCTTGCAACAGACAGTGGGGCCTCGCCCATGTCGATGCCGGTAACCGTTGCACCGCGGTGTGCCATCGCCTCACTGAGCAGGCCCCCACCACAGCCCACGTCGATTAGTCGCTTACCCCTGACGTCACTGAACTGGTCGATCCATCCGGCACGCAGCGGGTTAATATCGTGCAGCGGCTTGAACTCACTGTTTTCGTCCCACCACCGCGAGGCTAGGGCTTCAAATTTCGCGATTTCATCGGGGTCTACATTGCTGTGTGTCATCGTATGCTCAACTGTTAGGTCTGATGGGTGCAAGACGGCTGCGTCTGGCCTATGACGAGAGTTTACCGCGCCATGCTGCTGCTTTGTGGCGTAACGCCTCGCTGTCCAGAGTTTGCAACTGTCGGTTTTTGACAACGTTCTTACCTGCGATCCAGCTCCAGGTGACTTCGGACCCCAAGTTGGCGTACACAAGATTGGACTCAATGTGATGATTGGGTTCCATTCCAAGGTGTGTGAAATCTAAAGCAATGAAGTCGGCAGACTTTCCCGGCTCTAAGCTGCCGGTGACATGATCCAGTCCCAAAGCGCGAGCGCCGTCGAGTGTGGCCATTTGAATCGTGTCTCGTGCTGACATCGCCGTAGGGTCTTTACTTTCAAGCTTGGCCAATAAGGACGCGGCTTGCATTTCTGCCAGTCCGTTCAATTTGTTGTTGCTGGCCGCACCATCGGTACCCAGCGCCACATTGACGCCCGCGTCCTTGAATTTTTTTACGGGGCAGGCACCCGAGGCCAGCTTCATGTTCGATCGAGGGCAGTGAATGACATGTGCACCGTATTGGGCGACGGTTTCGATGTCCTGATTGCCAACCGCGGTCATGTGGACGCATTGAGTCCGGGGGCCAAGGAGCCCAATGCGAGCGAGTAAGTCGACGGGGCGTTCGCCCGTGGCCTCTACGTGAGACAGGACTTCAGCGGCTGTTTCGTGAAGGTGGATTTGGACGACGGCGTCCAGCTCATTGGCAAGCATGGCCGTTTGAGACAGCAGACTTTCATCGACTGAATATGTCGAATGAGGACCAAATCCAATGTCGACGAGATCGTCGTGTTTAAAGTGATCGTTGAGTGCCAAGCCCTTATCAAGGTATTCGTGTGCGTCGGCGGCCCAAGCGGTAGGTATATCCATGACGGGGAAAACGAGCTGTGTCCGGAGGCCGGCTGCGCGCAGTCTTCGCGCGCTCACGTCGGGAAAAAAATACATATCGCTGCTCGTGGTGATGCCACTGAGGAGCATTTCGGCTGCGGCTAAGTCGGTACCGTCGCTGACAAATTCGCCTGAGACCCACTGACTTTCGAGCGGCCAAATCTTATCGTTCAGCCAAGCGGACAGCGGCATGTCGTCTGCGTAGCCGCGAAGCAGAGTCATCGCAGCGTGCCCATGTGCATTCACAAGGCCTGGCATGAGGACATGACCCGGCAACTCCACGTGGTCTAGGTCCTTGAGTTGTCGGGCTTCAGTGCTGGGCAGTAGCTGTTTGATCAGGCCTTCCTGCACCACGATGCTGTAATTGTTCAGAACGGATTGCGTTCCTGAAACGGGAATTATCGTGTCTGCGTGAACCGCAAAATTGACTGATGTCATGGATCTGTAGCTCCTAATATTGAGCGTCGCTAAACGTAGCCTTAACAGGCTGAATTTGATAGTATTTACAGCTTATTCACGGCCAGGTTTTGGCGGCACTCCCGTCATCAAAAAAGTCATCGGATGTCAGATCAGCAGCAAGATTTAGCGAAAGAAGTATACCCAATTAATATCGAGGACGAACTCAAGCAATCCTACATGGAATATGCGATGAGCGTTATCGTCGGGCGAGCACTGCCCGACGTACGAGACGGCCTCAAACCTGTCCATAGGCGGGTGTTGTTTGCCATGAACGAGTTGAACAACGACTGGAACAAGGCGTACAAAAAGTCTGCGCGAGTCGTGGGTGATGTTATTGGTAAGTACCACCCTCACGGTGATTCTGCGGTCTACGACACGATCGTGCGTATGGCTCAGACATTCTCGTTGCGGTACCCGCTGGTCGACGGTCAGGGTAATTTTGGCTCGATCGATGGCGATTCTGCTGCGGCAATGCGATACACCGAGATTCGAATGGCCAAGCTGGCCCATTCGCTGCTTGCTGACCTGGAGAAAGACACGGTCGATTTTGCAGAGAACTACGACGGGACGGAACACATCCCTGTTGTACTTCCAACGCGTGCTCCGAACCTTTTGATTAACGGTTCGGCCGGTATCGCGGTGGGCATGGCAACCAATATACCGCCGCATAATATGCGCGAGGTTGTTGCCGGATGCCTTGCAGTGCTTGAGAACCCTGAAATTAGCATTGATGAGCTGATTCGCTACATCCCCGGGCCAGACTTCCCCACAGCGGGAATTATTACGGGTCGAGCCGGTATTATTCAGGCGTACCGCACGGGTCGGGGGCGTATTTATGTGCGCGCGAAAGCGGAAGTCATTACCGATGAGTCGAAGGGTAAAGACACGATTATTATTCACGAAATCCCTTACCAGCTGAATAAATCAAAGCTGCTTGAGCGAATAGCAGAACTGGTAAAAGAAAAGAAAATTGAGGGTATTACAGAGCTTCGCGACGAGTCTGACAAAGATGGACTGCGCGTGGTGATTGAGCTGCGTCGCGGCGAGGTCGGTGACGTGGTGCTTAATAACCTCTACGCACAGACCCAGCTTCAGGCCGTTGTCGGAATCAACATGGTGGCGTTGGTTGACGGGCAGCCGAAATTACTTAATTTAAAAGAGATTATTGAGGCATTTGTTCGCCACAGACGCGAGGTGGTGACGCGACGAACACTGTTCTTATTACGTAAGGCGCGAGAGCGGGGGCACGTGTTAGAAGGCTTGGCCGTCGCCCTAGCCAATATTGACGCAATTATTGAGCTCATAAAGACATCACCCACTGCGGCCGATGCACGCGAGCGCTTGGTAGCGTCGGCGTGGGCGCCCGGTGACGTCACAGCGATGCTTGAGCGGGCTGGCGATGCGGCGTGCCGCCCCGAAGATCTTGAAGGTGACTTTGGTTTAATCGAGGATCAGTATCATCTGTCACCGGCACAGGCACAGGCCATTCTTGAACTCCGGCTGAATCGCTTAACCGGCCTCGAGCATGAGAAGTTGCTTCAAGAATATGCCGATAAAGTGGCCGAAATTGCGGACTTGCTCGATATTTTGGGTGATCCCGATCGATTGCGTACGGTCATACGTGCAGAGCTTGAAGAGCTGGTCGAAGACTTTGGTGACGAGCGACTGACGGAAATTACCGACTCGGCACACGACCTGACGGTCGAGGACCTTATTACAGAAGAAGATCGTGTTGTCACGATTTCTCACCAAGGCTATGCCAAAACGCAGTCGTTAACTGATTACCAAGCTCAGCGACGGGGTGGTACCGGGCGAAGCGCCACTGCGGTCAAGGATGAGGACTTTGTTGAGCACCTGCTGATTGCGAGTACGCACGCCACGGTGTTGTGCTTCTCAAACCTTGGGAAGGTGTATTGGTTGAAGGTGTTTCACATTCCATTGGCGAGTCGGAATGCGCGCGGAAGACCGATGGTCAACTTGCTTCCGCTGGATGAAGGGGAGCGTATCACTTCGATTTTGCCGATTGAGGGCTACGACGAGGATCAGTACGTCTTTATGGCGACTGAGAACGGGACGGTCAAGAAAACGGCCGCCACTCAGTTTGCACGACAGCGCAGCGTAGGGTTGCGCGCGATTGAGCTGGACGAAGGCGATGTGTTGATCGGCACGGCGATTACCGACGGCGAAAGCGACATTATGTTGTTTTCTTCAGAGGGCAAGGCCACTCGGTTTAATGAGTCTCAGGTTCGAGCCATGGGTCGAACAGCTCGCGGCGTGCGGGGTATTAAT
>JABIZW010000119.1 GCA_018666295.1 Halieaceae bacterium | reverse complement strand
TCTTGTAACGTCTGACAAACCAGATCACTGTGACGGTGGCCGCGAGGGCTGCTGCGATCAATAAGAGCCACCAGACCGGTGCCATGGGCCAGAAACCAACAGGGTCAGGGGCGCGTAATGGCTGAAGTTGGCTTAGAAGCTGCTCAGGATTCATCGCTTTGGAAAAACTCGCTGTAGCAGCTCATTGGGGTTGTCTTTGGTGTCCACGGTGACGACCGGCACCTGATAACGCTTGAGGTACTCACTGACCTGCTGTTGTGAGGCCGCAAAGTCCTCTTGATAGTGTTCTCTTAGACGCGCATTCGACGTATCTATTTTAACTTGTCCGCTGCTCGCTGACAGTGCATAACGACCCGCAGGCGGCAACTCAGCGTCCAATGGATCGGTAATTCTAAAGCACACGAGTTGTCGATGTCCGACGACATCGCGAAGCCTTTTCTCGACCCCATCGTCTGAGGAGAAATCGTTAAAGTCACTGATAATCATGAGCCTCGCGCCGGGTCGCGAGAGATTTTTAAGTTGCGCGAGCGCCGTAGGCCATATTGCTGAGCTCAGGTCCCCCCGCAAGTCATCATTATCGGGCCCCAAAGCGGATTCGAATAACCGTAAAAGCCTCAATACGCTGCGTTTAGAGCGTTGTGGCTTTATCTCGAACAAACCGCTATTCGTCATGGCGATCCCGCCGACGCGCTCGCCCGCATCAAGCCCTGCCCAGGCCAGAACAGATGCGATGTGAGAGGCGAGTACAGACTTAAAACAGTTTTTGGATCCAAACCACATGGCGGATCTGAGGTCGACCAACAAAACAATCGGTTGTTCACGATCTTCTTGAAAAAGCTTGGTGTGGGGTTCTCCAGATCGCGCGGTCACACGCCAATCAATCGTGCGCACGTCGTCACCTGCCGCGTAAAGACGCACTTCTTCAAAATCCACACCGCGCCCCCGTTGACGAACACGTCGCCGCCCCGCCAGAAGGGCGAGCGCTTTTGACTGCGCATTAATATTAATTTGTTGGGCAATATGGCGCCCTTCAATCAACCGCTCAGCGAGAATTCTGTGACCTTTGGGTAAGAAGTTCGTCATGGACTGTGGCCTAGGCGACGGGGACTAGATCCAGGAGTCTATCGATCACATCGTCGGCAGTTACACCGGCAATTTCTCCGTCATAGCTCACGACTAAACGGTGTCTAAGGACGTCATAGGCCATGGCCTTGACGTCGTCAGGACTTACAAAGTCCCTTCCGAGTAGCCAAGCGTGCGCGCGAGCACACCGGTCAAGTCCAATCGTTGCTCGTGGTGAGGCGCCGTACTCAATCCAGCTGGCCAGCTCTTTGTCGTAGGCCTCGGGTTGGCGTGTGGCCATGATGAGCTGAACGATGTACTCCTCAACGGCCTCCGACATATGCAGTTTGAGTACTTCCTCTCGCGCTGCAAAAATAACAGCTTCCGAGACTTCAGGTTGATCGACAGCTTCGCCCGATGAGGCCTCTCGCCGCGCTAATTTGAGAATCTCACGCTCAGCCGTGGAGTTGGGATAGTCGACTCGTACGTGCATTAAAAAACGGTCTAATTGCGCTTCGGGAAGTGGGTAGGTGCCTTCTTGCTCAATGGGGTTCTGGGTTGCCATGACCAAAAATAAGGCAGGCAGCGGATAGGTCGTCGCTCCGACACTAACCTGGCGCTCAGCCATCGCTTCCAGCAACGCGGATTGCACTTTCGCGGGTGCGCGGTTAATTTCATCCGCCAGTACTAAGTTATGAAATATGGGCCCTGCTTGGAACTCAAAAGTCCCAAGCTGAGGCCGGAACACGTCGGTCCCCGTCACATCACCCGGGAGGAGGTCAGGGGTGAACTGCACGCGGTGAAAGTCGCCTTCAACACCTTCGGCCATCATTTTGATGGCGCGCGTTTTTGCCAGTCCAGGCGCACCCTCAACCAAGAGGTGTCCATCGGCAAGTACGGCGATTAATAGTTTGCGAACAAGGTCGGCCTGACCAATGATTTGCTGGCTCAGCCAGCTTTCGAGACCCGTGATTGCGGCGTGATTCATGTGTTGGTTACCTAAAGCGATTTCAACCCATTACATGGGGCTTTGTTGAGACAAACTCAAGCCTTCTGAGTTTCACTCAATACCAAATTTTAGTGATTATCGGGTAAATTCGGCGGTCGCGTCGACAAACATTGTGTCTTACGAAGATTAAGCGAGAAAAATGCGCCGATTGTGGCCTGATGGGGTGTGTATAGGCTCGGCCACTAGGATGTTTCTGATGCATGACTTTGTGTCCCGCTGCGCTAAAGCGGGAGTGGCGTCCAGTCGGTTCCGAGGTACCGGTTCTTCTTCTTTGGCTTTAGTTTTGTGAGATCAGCAATGACGAATCCGTCGACACAGTCGTTAAAATCGGGATCAATGTTAAACGCGGTGAAGGTCACGCCGTCCGGACGTGTGGCGCCAGCGTAATGCTTGTACAGCACCGGCACAGGGTCACCGTCGATAGCGAGTGCGTCACGCAAGGTCTTAAAATCTTCCTCCGCGTCTCGGCCTGCGAACTCAGATGCGAGCGCAGTGCGGGCTTTATCCGCAATGAGTAATGGGGTCTTCGGCGTAACACCCACGTCAATGTGATTAAAATGTGTGCCGTAGTAATAGGCAATGCGCTCAATCGAGGCTTGTTTATAAAACCTAGATATTGACGCAGAGCCGAACAGGTAGCGTATTCGAGGTCTTTGCTTTACGAAAGCGCCAATACCTGACCACAGATAGTCGAGTGCGTAGCGGCTTTGATACTTGGGCTGCACAAAACTTCTTCCCAGTTCCAAACCGTGTCGGAAAAAGCGATCCATCTGCGTGTCGAATTCAAAGAGAGAACTGGTGTAAAGGCCATTGATGCCGCGTTTGTCGATAAGTTCAGACGCGTCTCCAAGGCGATAGGCACCGACAATCTCGCGTTCCGTGTCGTCCCAGAGGAGGAGTTGGTAATAGTCTTGATCAAACTGGTCAATGTCGCGCGCGAGCCCCGATCCCTCACCGGCTAAGCGAAATGTAATCTCTCGCAGTACGCCGATCTCCCGCATGATGCACGGCGATTGCGCCATGGTCGTGAGGTAAATCTGTTTCCCGTCAGGCGTTGAGCCTAAGTGATCGCAGTGCGCAAGCTCTTCGATCAAGACCGACCGTAACTCCGGTTGAGCCACACTTTCGACCGACTCGAATACCGGTTTGGTCGAGCTCGCGAGCTGATAAACGTGGGTTTTAAACATCGCCGCCAGCGTGGTAGCAGAAAACCCATTGGCTGAGTAGGTGGTGTAGGAAATGGGACGACCAATGTGCACATCGACGGTCTTGTGTTGTTGTTTAAACATTTCGCGGATCAGCCATGCGGTTGATAAGGGCTTGAGCAACGCACTGAGACCGTAAAAAAAAGCCGAGTTACTACCGGCCACAAAAACCGGAAGGATGGGTGCTTTTGTCGCCGAAGCCAGTCTCACAAAACCGTTATTCCAGACCCCATCACGAACCCCCTTGAGTCCGAGTCGCGACACTTCGCCCGCGGGGAAAATAATCAACACACCGTCACTTTCGAGGTGTTTCCTAATGGCCAGGAGGTCGCGCCGCGCCGTAGAGCCATTCATGTTGTTGACCGGGAGAAGGACCGAATGCAGTGGCTTGAGCTGCATCAGCATGCCGTTGGCCACCACGCGCACATCGGTACGAACCTGTCGCACCAGATCGAGTAACGCAATGCCATCGAGTGACCCAATGGGGTGGTTCGACGCGATAACAAGCCTCCCCGTTGCAGGGATCCGAGCCTTCTGAGATTCGGGCAGACGAATACTGAAGTCAAAAAATATGAGTACTGCGGCGACGAAGTCAAAGCCTTCAAGACCCAAATATTTCTGCTCGAACTGCTTAAATCGTTTCTGCAGAAATACGATGTTCAGCAGACCGGAAACAGCGTCAGAGGTGCGCCGTCGATGCCTCACGAACTCTGGGTAATAGTCTTCTAAAATGTGCCGGAAATCCAACATCTGCATTGCCCAGGGTTAAGAGCGGGGGTATCTCGTTGACGTCGCAGAGCATAGCGGACGAGTGTGACGTTGGCGATGACCCATCGTGTCAGGTGTAAGGGTCGCGGCACAGATCGCACTCGATTTTTTATGAATTTTTTATGTCACTCATCGCGTAAGAGCCGCATGAAACCGACGTCATCGTCCGCGCTATTGGTTTTCAGTCACGGATTTTATGCATGTCACGAGTTTGAAACTTTTTAGAAGGGATTCTGTCATCCGCAGATTCTACAGTGCGTTCCAAGTTTGACTACGCAGCGGTTAACGCTGTCTTAGACGCCAATGAGGCCATGATGAAATTTGCTTGCACCGTGCGTTCCATTTGTATATCCGTCGGCTTTTTAGTTTTTAGCAGCTTAGTTTCGGCAAGCGACGAGCTGATTGTTTACGTTTTTGATAATGGCGTCCCTGTAGTAGACGCGAGTGTAGTGCTAGATGGCGAAACCCTCGGCACAACACGCGGCGATGGCTCTATCCGTGGGGTGCTGGATTCTGGCGCGCACGTTGTGCTTGCAAAGGGCCTAGACGGTGACGTCGGAGTATCACGTTTTGCATCAAATGCGGGTCAGTTGGCGGACGTCATTATTGACCTGAGTACGGGTGCCAGTCGCGTGGATCTGCACAGCGTTACGGAGTCTGTGAGTGAGCGACTAGGCGCTCAGACTGGAACGATTGCAGTGCGGGTGTTGAGGGGCGGATCGCCTGAGGTAGGCGTGATCGTTAATTTCTCAGGGAATGGGATCGGTACAACGGATGCCAATGGCATCATTGAAAAAGAGCTGCCGCGTGGCAGCTACAGGGTCTCGGCCGAAGGGGTACAGAGATCTGTGCGATCCGTAGGCGGAATCGTGCGATCGGTGACCCTTAAATTGGAAAGTCAGCAGATCGAAGTCGAGATGCCAACTTTGGAGTTAGAAGAAGTTTTCGTCATGGGAACCTTTGACCCATCAGGCTTCGAGCTCAGTGAGCGCGACACTGCCGGTGTTGTCGATACCATTGGTGTTGAGCTGCTCTCCCGTTATTCAGATTCTGACGTGGCTTCCTCGGTTATTCGAGTCCCGGGCATCTCAGTCCAAGATAGCAAGTACATATTTATCAGAGGCTTGGGCGGAAGATATGTTGCTGCGACGCTAAACAACTCTACGATGCCTTCGACAAATCCGTCGAAGAGAACCGTTCCCTTAGATCTATTCCCTTCGAGTTTTGTGAATCAACTCGATATCAAGAAAACATTCCTTCCCTACATGCCCGGCGAATCCACAGGCGGAAACCTTGTGATCAATACAAAGACCTTTCCAGATGAGCCTGTACGGGGCTTGTCATTTGGGGCGGGGTTCTTGGGCGGTATGACCACAGAACAAGTTGCGACAGATCCACTGAGTGGCAACTTTGATGTCATCGGTTGGGATGATGGCGCGCGCGAGCGTGACGTGGGTGTATTCGGCATCTCACAAGCGCTTGCGATGGGTACTGTAAGCGACGTTGACGGGAACAGTTACGAGATCAATGCGGCAATCGAGGGTGAGCTCAGAAGAGCGGGCGCCACTCTCATAAAAGACGGCTTTGATGTCGATACCGCGAACGCACAACCGAATACCAGCGTCGGTCTCGAGTATGGTGATTTGTATTACATCGGCGACGCAGAAATTGGGTTTTACGCGGCGGCAAACTACTCCAATGAGTGGAGTCAGCGAGGCAAGGGGCGGCGTTACAGCTACACGCCAACGGGCGAACGCCAGGACGACCTGCGGTACGAGCAGGCGTCAAATGACATCGAAATAAGCGGACTGCTCTCTTTAGGGCTCAATATCGGTGACAGCACGTACGAGTGGAATACCCTGCTGTCGCGCGACACAAGCTCTCAGGTGGAGCGCTCAGCCGGACAGGGCGGAGACGAATTTGAAGCCTTATATCTTCAGAGTATCCAATGGGTAGAGCGGACATTTGCGTCAACACAGATTGCCGCGTCTCATTTTTTAAATACTGATGGCAGTATTTTTGCCGAATGGCAGGTAACTGCAAGTAGCGCCTACCGCTACGCGCCTGATCGCCGTGATTTCGTTATGGCGTCATCTAGGGATTCTGTTAACGCGACTGACATCGATGCATTCCGCAGTGAATTCAATTTCGGCGCGACGAACGACCAACAAGATGTTGAGTTGAGAAATTTCTTCATAGAGCCGGGTTCGATCGTCCGTCGTTACGACGATCTGCTTGATACCAACGTCGACGTGTCATTGGACATAACCATTGACGCCATGGACGACGGTTATCATTTTTCAAACTTCCGCGCGGGCGCCTCCGCAATCGTTCGCGACAGGGACTCTGACAGCGAAAGTTACGGGTTCAATATCAGTCAAGCCCGATCCGAGTTGCTTTTCACTGACAATTTGCTCGTATCGGACGTGATATACGTCTGTGGTGAGGAGCCCGGCACAGTCGACTGCACCCCATCGGTATCCCCAGACGGCAGCGTCGAACCTCCTGAAGGCGGTATCACAAATAGCCGAAATACGGGCTTTGTATTTCAGGACAAGACACTTGCATCTGACAGTTACGAAGCGGAGCTAAATTACAACAGCGCCTACCTCATGTACGACCACGCCTTTGGTTCTGATTGGCAAGTGGTGGCCGGCGGCCGCTATGAAGAATACGAGCAGATTACCGATACCTTTTCACTGTCTGGCGCGCAGCTCCCCGTTCAATCAGTCATTCGAGAAGAAAGCTTCCTTCCGAGCTTGAGCGTGAACTGGTTTTACGCTGTCAGTCAGCAACTCCGTTTTGCCTTGACGCAGACGGTGGCTCGACCTGACTTTAAGGAAGCCGCTAATGCTACGTTCTACGATAACGAATTCAACTTCCGCGTATTGGGAAATCCGTTTTTAGAGGTGTCGACCATTACTAATGCGGACATTCGTTGGGAGTGGTACGGCGATAACGATCAAGACAATCTCTCTGTGGCTTTTTTCTACAAAGACATGGACAAGCCCATTGAGAGAGTTGTTCAGCTGGCCTCCGGCAGTGCCGGTAACTCAAGAACATTCCGCAATGCGGAAAGTGGGGAACTCGCTGGCATTGAGCTAGAGGGCAAGAAAGAATTTGTTCTTGATGAGGGTTTTTCGAAAACCCTATTTACCAGTTTCAACATTTCCTTAATTGAGTCGGAGGTGTCGCTCTCATCGGGGAAGGTTCGTGCGCTCCAAGGTCAGCCGGAGTACACGGCAAACTTAATCATCGGGTACGACGATGTCGCCTCAGGCCAAGAGCTCACATTCTTGTTGAACCAAAGTGGCAAATCTATCGCGGATGTGGGCTTGTTCGGCGCGCCGGACATTATTTTTGAGCCGCGTCTTGAGGCCAATATCGTTTACAAAATCGACATCTCTGATGCGATGACGTTCAAGGCCAAGATCGATAATTTACTCAACGCGGAGGTGGAGTACACCCAGGGTGGACAGCCATATCAGCTCTATGAAAAGGGTACGAGGTTCTCAGTTTCTTTTAACTGGGATTTTTAAAGTGAAACACGAGCGAACCAGCAGAATTAATTTATCACTAGGGAGAAAATGTCGATGAACAAACAGCTAGTAATGACTCTCTTAGCTTCGGGGGCCCTGGTTGGCCTCAGCGGTTGCAGTGAGGGTGACGAGGCGACAATTATTATTGACGCGCCGACAAACAGTGGAAATACGTCCAATAGCCCAGCACCAGCACCAGCCCCCGAGCCAGAGCCAGATGCTGAGTGCCCTGACGGTACGACTGAGAGTACGGGTGGGATGTGCATTCTTCCGAGTGCGATATCTGCGGACCTGACACTGGATGCCAGCTTTGACTACCTAATGGAAGGACGTGTCACCGTCGGTAACGGCAACGGAAACATTCTCGCGGATGGAACTCTCGAAGGCGGTGCTACTGTTCAGAATGCGACATTGACGATTCCTGCTGGAACCAAGATCTACGGTAAGACCGGTACCTTTGCCAATCTGCTCGTTACGCGTGGATCTAAAATTATGGCAATGGGCACAGCAGAAGCGCCCATTATCATGTCGTCCGATGATGCGGGTTACGAAGGCGCTGGCGAATGGGGCGGCTTGATTATTCACGGTTATGGGCTTCACAACACCTGCGCGGGTGCTGACGTCTGTAACGTCGACTCAGAAGGTGAGTCGGGTAAAGCCGGTGGTTTCGTTCGTGACGACAACAGTGGGGTTTTGCAATACGTCGTGGTCGCCGAGGGTGGATACGAATTCGCACCGGATAACGAGATCAACGGTATCTCTCTCGTGGCTGTTGGCTCGGGTACGACGATGGAGTACATCCAGGTAGAAGGTAACTCCGATGATGGTATCGAGTTCTACGGGGGTGACGTGAATCTCAAGTACGGTGTGTTCACTAACAACCTAGACGACTCGGTTGACTGGGACGAAGGCTATCAAGGTAACCTCCAGCACATCATCGTAAAGCAGTCGAACGCAGGCGGTGGCGAAGCCTTCGAAATGGATACACAAGGCGCTGCGGAACCGCTGTCCAAGCCGACATTGGCGAACCTCACTATTGTGGCGAGCAAGAAAGCGGATGACGCATCCTATGTCATGCGGTTCAAGAAGGGCTCAGGTGGCTTTTTCCACAACGTTGCGGTTACGACTGCCGAAGACAGCCTAACCACGTTTGATACGTGTGCGGCCATCGAGGGGGGCGATTCCGAGGCGCTTGTTGGATCGGCACTGGTGTTCAACAACTGGTTGTATGACTGCGCTAACGCCGCGGGTGATAACGGTTCACTGGCGAGCGTAGGTGGCCTGTCGGGTACTCCAGGGAACCCAGACCTTGACAACAATTTCGCAGCACAAGCCGCAGCCGCGGTCACCGACGAGGCATTGGATTGGGCCGCGATTAACGCCGCGTATCCAGACTCTGTTGCGGATGAAGACTTCCTCGACGCCACTCGTTACATTGGTGCGGTTAATCCCTTGTCATCGACCCTTCCTTGGTGGGCCGGCTGGACAATCGAAGGCTCACTGGGTTCTGCGCCTTCAGCTCCCGAGGCGACGTGCCCCACTGGTGCACCCGCCAACTCTGCTGGCGTCTGTGTTTTACCGGCAACCATTGGTGCTGACATGACGCTAAACGGTGGCGTCGACTATCTTATGGAAGGTCGCGTGACCGTCGGCAACGGCAACGGGAACATTCGTGCCGATGGTAAGTTGGAGAGCGGCTCTGACGTTCAAACTGTCACATTGACGATTGAACCGGGTGTAAAGGTCTATGGAAAGACAGGAACGTTTGCCAATCTGGTGATTACCCGAGGTTCAAAGATCATGGCAGAAGGGACGGCGACTGCGCCGATCATCTTCTCTTCGGATGATGAAGGTTACGAGGGTGCTGGTGAATGGGGCGGTTTGATCATTCACGGTTACGGTCTTCACAACACCTGTACCGGTGCTGACGTCTGTAACGTCGATTCGGAAGGCGAATCAGGCAAGGCTGGTGGATTTGTTCGCGATGACAGCAGTGGTGTTCTTAAGTACGTCGTTGTAGCAGAGGGTGGTTATGAATTTGCACCTGATAATGAGATCAACGGTATCTCGCTCGTCGGTGTCGGGTCTGGTACTACCATGGAATACATCCAAGTTGAGGGTAACTCGGACGATGGCATTGAGTTTTACGGTGGTGATGTCAACGTCAAATACGGTGTCTTCACAAACAACTTAGATGACTCTGTCGACTGGGATGAGGGCTATCAAGGTAACTTACAGTACATCCTCGTTAAGCAGTCAAATGCAGGCGGCGGTGAGGCCTTCGAGATGGACACGCAGGGTGCTGCAGAGCCCTTGTCTAAGCCAACTGTTGCCAATCTGACAATTGTCGCGAGTAAGAAAGCGGACGATGCTGCATATGTCATGCGGTTCAAGAAAGGCTCAGCGGGCTTCTTCCACAATGTTGTCGTGACCGTGGCGAGTGATAGTGCTACAACGTTTACACATTGTGCCTCGATCGAGGGCGGCGATTCGCAAGGCGAAGTCGGTAATGCGCTTTACTTGAACAACTGGGTTTACGATTGTACCAACGCGAGCGATGCGCAAGGCTTGCTCGTTCAGGCCGATTTTGACGCTTCTGCGGGAACCATCAATGCGGTTGCAGCTGAGGGTAATCTTGGGCAGTTCTACGAGTCTCTCTCGGCTGAGGCATCGGGTCTTGATGCATTGGATTGGACTGCAATTAACGGGTCTCTTCCAGAGTCAGTGGCTGACGTGGAATACCTTGATTCGACTGACTTTGCCGGCGCAGTCAACCCCGATCAGTCAGATCTTTGGTGGGCAGGCTGGACCATTCCGGGTTCGTTATAGACCCACACTCGATGCGGGATACTCAGGGCAGCCCTCGGGCTGTCCTTTTTTTGTCCTGATTTCTGTGGACACGAGCCTTAAACGGTGATCCACCCCTTTAACGGGGTCGTAATTATCGCACCTGCTTAGGTTCCAAACCATCTTCCCCCAGATGGTTTTATGATTCCCCGGCCATTTTGGCCGGGGTTTTTTTTGCCTGCCGTCTGGAGATACGTATGCGATTGACCCTAGTCTCATTCTTAACGGTGCTCTTGACCGCCTGTACCGGTGTTTCGGTGGAAGAGTATCAAAAGCGCACGCCTGCTCTTGAGCCAGAGACGTTTTTTCGAGGCGCTCTTACGGCACACGGTGTCGTCAAAAATTACGCCGGTTTTGCCAGTCGGTCGTTTGTCGCTGAGATTACCGCCTGTTGGCGCGATGGGGTTGGAACGCTGGACGAGCGATTCGTGTTTGACGACGGAGAGTTACAAACACGTATTTGGACGTTGAGCGAAAATAGCGATGGATCCTACTCAGCGACCGCGGGCGATGTTCGTGGTGTGGGGACCGCTCAAGTGTCGGGTAACGCGATGTTTTTAGACTACGTGCTTACGGTTCAGTTATCAGACAGCACCATCGATCTCGCGGTCGATGACCGAATGTACCTTGTCAGCGAAAACGTGTTGATCAATGAGTCTTCGCTCAAAAAGTTTGGTGTGCCGGTCGGCGGTATCTTGCTGACGATTATTCGGCACCCGGAGGAGCAGGTTGAATGTCCAGCCGCTTAATGACCCAGCTGCTAGGTTATGCGGGCTTGTTGCCCTTCTTTGGGTTTTGCTTTGGTTTCGCGGCGCTGGAAGATTGGCCGCGCTCAATCTCAATACAAGGCTTCGTCATTTACTCGCTTGCCATTTTTTGTTTTTTGGCCGGTGCACTTTGGGGGCAGGAACAACAAGTGCAGAGCCCCTCGGCCCTGAGCACCCTGATCATTAGTAACGGTTTGGTACTGTTTGGTGTGGCTTCAATTTTGACCGCCCAAACGATGATGGCCGCTGTCTTTTTGATGATCGGGTATGGTGCTCTGGCGTGGTACGAGGGTCG
>JABIZW010000237.1 GCA_018666295.1 Halieaceae bacterium | reverse complement strand
TTTGCGCCCGCCATCACCGGCACCGAGGGCTTGGCGTACTTCGGGTTTGCCAACGCAGCGGCGAACCCCTCAGTTGGAATAACGACACCGTCGTTAACAATGCCGGGAGAACTGTGGTCCGAGGGCATATCAAAATAAGTCATGATGATGTCATCGGCGTCTTCAGCGCGCAGATCGGCAGCCGTCACGGCTCGAGCGTCGAATCCTAACGCCTCGGTAAACTCCCAGCTTCCGCGATCGACCTCCGAGAACTCTCTTTCGCGGTTGTACGCTTGACGCGGGCTTAGGCTCCTGACGTAACCAGACTGAGAAATTGCCTTGTGAAACAAACCTTCCGACAACGGTGAGGCCAGCAGGGTCAGCACATTGTGTCCGCCCGCGCTCTCACCGAAAATAGTGACATTACTTGCATCGCCACCAAACAAGCCGATGTTCCGCTGAACCCACCCTAGCGCCGCAATAATATCGAGTGTTCCAAAGTTTGCGATTGCACCAGGACCACTGTCCAGAGTCGGATGCGTAAACCAGCCCAATGGACCCAAGCGATAGTTAATGGTCACCACGACCACATTTTGCTCTGCCACCAATCGTGAAAAGTCATAGGTGTTTTTATGCCCGCTTGTATTTCCACCCCCGTGAATCCAAAACATCACAGGCAGCGGTCCGTCGGCACGTTTGGGCGCCGTCACGTCGAGGTACAAACAATCTTCAGTCCCAATAGCGGCGTCGCCCTCAACGCCACTCACACTGCTCGCTTGCTGGGGACAGATTACGGGCTCGTCCATACGCGTTAGCAATTGATCGGTCACCGACAGTGCTGCCGGGGCGCGCCACCTGAGTTCGTCCACCGGTGGCTGAGCAAACGGAATGTCATACCACTGCAGAACATCACCCTCAGCCAAATAACTTCGCACAGATCCCGTATCAGTGACCACGGGGTCTGCACCCGAGGGTTTTTGTGAGGACGCCGCGCAAGCCGTAAGACCCGACAGCAAAATCAAGACAAGCAATGAACGCATACAGTGCACCTCAGATAAAAAAAAACCCGGCATTGCCGGGTCGTTATCGACAATCGGGATTAACGACCTTTCCAGTTCGGCTTACGCTTCTCTGCAAAGGCTGTCGCGCCCTCAATCGCATCTTCGCTCGAGAACACAGCACTCGTAATGACTTGCTGCTTGTCGAACATTTCTTCCTGCGACCAGTCGATAGACTCCTTGATCACTTGCTTACTGCGTTTAACCGCAAGTGGACCATTTTCAGCAATCTTTGCCGCCAACATTTTTGCCTGAGCCAGCGCTTCCCCCGCCGGTGCAATCTGGTTAATCAGACCAATACTGAGCGCACGATCAGCGTCCATAAAGTCGCCCGTCAGTGCCATTTCCATGGCAACACGACTCGGAATCTGACGCGGTAGTCGCACCAGACCGCCGGCCGCAGCAGCCAGTCCGCGTTTAACTTCTGGAATACCAAATTTAGAGTTATCTGCGGCGATAATGAGATCGCAGGTAATGGCCAACTCGCAGCCACCGGCCAGGGCATAACCCTCAACCGCTGCAATCAAAGGCTTGTCAGTAGAGCGCTGGACCATACCTGCAAATCCACGACCCTCAACATAAGGCGTCTCGCCGGTCACAAACGCTTTTAAGTCCATACCCGAGCAGAACGTACCGCCCGCACCCGTCAATATGACCACGTGTGTGCTATCGTCCGCGTCGAGTGCGTCAAGCGCGGCCGCAATGCCTTCTGCAACGTCCTTATTGACCGCATTTTTTGCTTTTGGACGATTGATCGTAATCGTCATGACGCCGTCGGCGACTTCGGTTAAAACAGCTGCTTCACTCATGTTATCTCTCCTTATTGTGTCCGCTAAATCTTAACGAGGCTGCATACGGATACCACCATCCATACGAATGCTCTCGCCGTTGATGTAATCATTATCGATGATTGCCGCGACTAGCTTGCCAATTTCCTCGGGTGCGCCTAGACGTTGCGGATAGAGTACGGCCTGTGACAGAGAATCAATAGATTCTTGTGGGAGACCTGCAAATAACGGTGTGTTAATCATGCCTGGCGCGATGGTGTTCACTCGAATACCAATCTTCGCTAAATCACGCGCAATCGGCAGCGTCATGCCAACAATGCCACCTTTTGTCGCACTGTA
>JABIZW010000171.1 GCA_018666295.1 Halieaceae bacterium | reverse complement strand
TTTTTGAAGAACTGGGTGTTGGTCGAGTCGCCACCGTGCAAGGACGATACTTCGCGATGGATCGAGACACACGCTGGTCACGAATGGAGCCGGCCTACCGTCTGATCACCCAGGGCGAGAGTCTGTACCACAGTGAATCAACGGCTGAGGCTCTGGCCGCAGCCTACTCTCGGGAAGAAAACGATGAGTTCGTCAGTCCCACAAGAATCGGCAGCACTGTCGAAATGGCGGACGGGGACACGGTCCTATTTATGAATTTTCGCGCAGATCGCGCACGGCAACTCACGCAGGCACTCACCGAGACGTCCTTTATCGGCTTTGAAAGGCAGTCCGTACCAAAGATAAGACTGGTTGCGACGACCGAATATTATGAAGCGGTCAATGCTACGGTTGCGTTCGAGCCCGATGTCATTAGCCAGACATTAGGTGAGGTCGTTGCAGCAAAAGGGCTTCGACAGGCGCGTATCGCGGAGACCGAGAAATATGCGCACGTCACGTTTTTCTTCAGCGGCGGTAGAGAAGCGCTTTTTACAGGTGAAGAACGAATTCTGATTCCCTCTCCGGACGTTGCAACCTACGACCTGCAACCCGAGATGTCGGCCGACCAGGTCACTGACGCCATCATCTCGAGTCTTAAGACCGGTGCACACGAGCTCATTGTCGTCAATTTTGCTAACGGCGACATGGTCGGCCATACCGGCGACTTTCAGGCCGCAGTAAGCGCCGTCGAAACGCTGGATCGTTGTATCGCCCGTGTCGAAGACGCAGTCCTAGCTGCTGGAGGCCAGGCACTCATCACGGCCGATCATGGCAACTGTGAGCAAATGCACGATCACACCACCGAACAACCGCACACTCAGCACACAACAAGGCCTGTACCGCTCTTTTACATCGGTCACGAGGGGCGCTACTTCGACGCCTCTGGGGGCGTCCTGGCCGACATTGCACCAACCGTGCTTGACCTCATGCAGATTTCAAAGCCAGACGCTATGACCGGCTCCTCGCTCCTCGCGCGCTGAGTCTGCGACGTGAAACCCGCATGGCTCATTGTTGCGACCGCCCTTTATTGCAGCATGACGTCGCACACGACGGGCGCAGACCCAGTCGAACCTCAAACCGAAGCCGAAGCAAGGGCCGCGATTGAACAGGTCAATCGCGAAATCGCGACGCTCACACAACTGGTGACCTCCCAGTCCAAAGAGCGCAACGAACTCCAAAACACGCTTAAACAAACCGACAAAGCGATTGGCCGCGCCAACAAGGCGTTGCGACGAGCGAAGGAAAACATTGACGCCCGACAGCGCCAGATCAACACGCTTGATGCACAGGGAACGACTTTAGAACGAGAAATAAGTCGACTGTCCGAATTATTGGAGAATGCATTGGGTGCATTCTCTGTTCTAAAGCAGGGCGGCGATCTGAAAATTATCTTTGGTGATGGCTCCCCACAGGAGACCACGCGCCATCTTGCTTATTTCGATCTCTTGCTCGCTGATCAGCTCAAAAACATCGATACCTTTAAAAGCACCGTTGCAGCACTTGATGAAAATCGCGTGAAATTGGCAGAGGAGCAAGCGGCCCAGCGTAACGCAAGAGAAGCACTGTCGCAGGAACAGCGTAAATTGGTGTCTGAACGCACCAGACAGGGTGATGTGATTGCTGCGTTATCACGCTCACTCAAGCGGGATGGCGCGCAAATACAGGCTTTGAAGGCTGACGGTACACGACTAAACGCCCTCCTTTCTGAACTCTTGGTGCGCCTGACCAATCTCGCGGCAAGAGGGGGTTTCGAAAACTTTGGCGCTTTGGGCCGCAAATTGCGGGCGCCATTAGATGGGGCAAGCAGCACGCGCTTCGGGCAGAAACGAGCACGCGGCGACCTGAGGTGGCAGGGTTGGCTAATTCCAGCAGAACGAGGGTCGACCGTTCGCTCGATACACTATGGGCGCGTTGTCTATGCAGATTGGCTCCGCGGTCAGGGCTTACTCACCATTGTCGACCACGGCGACGGCTGGATGAGCCTCTACGGTCAAAATGAAAGTTTGTTAAAAGAGACCGGTGAATGGGTCGCGCCAGGCGAGGTTATTGCCCGGGTGGGCTCAAGTGGCGGGGCCACGTTACCCGCATTGTATTTTGAGATACGCTCACAAGGCGTACCCGTGGATCCCGCGGATTGGATTAGATAGGCGTTATTGAATGAAAAACAGCAGACAGGCCGACATATTTTTTGGGCGCAGGCAGTGGGTCAGCCGAGGCCTTATTGGCGCAGCGATACTGTCACTCAGCGCCTTGACGCTCTCGGAGACCGACGCCGAAGCGACTGAGGCCTCTGTGAGCATCTCGTTTGAAGAGCTTCAGCTATTTGCCGACACCTTCGATGCGATCAGGCGCGGATATGTCGAGGAGGTCACTGACGCTGAGCTTTTTGAAATGGCCGTCAAAGGCATGCTGACGAATCTCGACCCGCACTCCGCGTACCTTACTGATGACGACTATGAAAATTTACAGGAGTCGACCGATGGTCAGTTCACCGGCCTGGGTATCGAGATAGGCTACCGGGGCGGTTTCATCGCCATTGTGACACCGATCGATGGTTCGCCGGCGATCGAGGCTGGTCTACTGGCAGGTGACGTGATCTTAAAAATTGATGGCACGTCGACGCAAGGCATGTCCACCAGCGAGTCGTCGACGTACATGCGAGGCGCCAAAGGCACTGAAGTGACACTGGAAATCGGTCGCGCCGGGGAAAGCCAGCCCTTCGATGTAGTCGTCACGCGCGGGGTTATTGAAGTACCGAGCGTTCGCACGCGTGAGCTTGATGACGGTTACTGGGTGATCAGGGTGTCGCGATTTCAGCGAGACTCCGGTGCGGAGGTCACCGCTGCTCTTGCGTCGGCATTGAGCGAGGGCGAGGTGCGTGGCGTCGTCTTAGATGTTCGGAATAATCCCGGCGGCGTCATGAACGCAAGTGTGGAAATGGCCGGTAACTTTCTCGACGGGGGCTTGGTTGTCTATACCCAAGGTCGCCACCCTGACTCCGTCAACACCTTCAACGCCCAAGCCGGTGAGGTTATCCCTGGGGTTCCCCTGGTAGTTTTGGTCAACGGAGGTTCAGCCAGCGCCTCGGAGATCGTCGCGGGCGCGCTCCAAGATCGTGGCCGTGCGGTGATCATGGGCACACAAAGTTTTGGTAAAGGGTCAGTGCAAACGGTATTGCCCGTTTCTGAGTCAAAGGCACTCAAGCTAACGACGTCTTTGTACTACACCCCCAGTGGGCGATCGATTCAGCAAGACGGTATTGTTCCCGACGTGGTGGTCGAGCGTGCGCGTCTTACGAGTCTGGAGCAGGGGCAGCGGCTGCGCGAGGCCGACCTCAATGGCAGCCTTGTCAATGAGGGCGTAGAGCAGGAAGTAGAGACTGAAGTGATTGCGAGTCTCAGAGAGGAAGACAATCAACTGTACGAGGCCTTCACGCTTCTTAAGGGCATTAATGTGTACCGAGATCTGAACGACAAAGCCGGGTCAACTGTGCGTCTCGAAGCACCTGAAAATCAAGACACAGAGACAGGAGTGAGTACTAACTAGCGCCGCATCCTAATACCAGCATGGGCAATATGGTCTTTGGCTTGCCTCACAGTATACGTACCAAAATGGAAGATGCTGGCAGCAAGAACGGCGTCAGCACCCCCTATCTTAAAGCCATCGACAAGGTGATCGAGTGTGCCCACACCGCCTGACGCAATCACGGGGACAGCGACCGCATCAGAAATTGCACGCGTTATGGCAAGGTCGTACCCATCTTTCGTACCGTCTCTATCCATGCTGGTGAGTAAGATCTCTCCAGCACCGTAGTCCGCCATTTTTTTCGCCCAGGCAACCGCCTCCAGACCCGTCGGTTTTCGTCCACCGTGCGTGAACAGTTCGTAGCGACCGGAGCCGTCCGCAAGACTTTTCACGTCCATGGCGACGACAATACACTGTGAGCCAAACCGGTCAGCGGACTCTCTGACCAACTCCGGATTAAAAATAGCCGCCGTGTTAATGCTCACTTTGTCAGCACCGGCATTCAATAATCGGCGAATATCGTCAACTGCCCTCACGCCGCCACCCACCGTCAGCGGAATAAATACCTGCGATGCGATTTGCTCAACCGTACGATAGGTTGTGTCACGCTGCTCATGACTCGCCGTAATATCGAGAAATGTAATTTCATCGGCACCCGCATCGTTGTAGCGTTTCGCAATCTCAACGGGATCGCCCGCATCTCGAATGCCTACAAAATTGACCCCTTTGACGACACGCCCTTGATCAACGTCGAGGCAGGGAATAATGCGCTTTGCCAGTGGCATTAAGAGCGACTCACGGTATCGGCCAGCGCTTGTGCTTTGGTAATGTCCAAGGTGCCCTCGTAAATAGCACGACCTGTAATTGCGCCAGTAATGCCCTGATGAGCGACGTCAGCGAGAGCCTGAATATCGTCAATACTGGTCACACCACCCGACGCAATCACCGGGAGTCCGCCATTTTGAGCTAGATCGACAGTCGCAGAGATATTAACGCCCTGCATCATTCCATCACGCTCAATATCGGTGTAAACGATCGCATCGACGCCTACATCACGAAAATCACGCGCCAAATCGACGGCACGCACTGCACTTGTCTGCGCCCAGCCGTCCGTCGCGACGTAGCCCGCTTTG
>JABIZW010000235.1 GCA_018666295.1 Halieaceae bacterium | reverse complement strand
GCTCCATGTGAACATCGCCCTCAGGCATCTGCGAGTAGCTTCCCATTTGCCGAGTGACGGTAGAGACCTCTTCGCCATTTTCAAAGGTCACCACTTCGAGAGACCCTTGGAGCACTGTCGAACGCACCTCGCACAGGTGCTTATGGAAGTGACAGTATTTACCCGGCTCCCAGTAATAGACCAAGTCGATGTGGCCTTGACCGTCGTAGCCCAAAAGCGCGCCACGGTAACCGATGGGGTAACTAAATCGCGTGTCTGCGCCATGAGCTTGCCAACGCAATGTGTCGTTGTCGAGGAGGTTTAACTTCACGGTTCATTGCCTACGATTTTTGGACCTTCAGGCCAATGATTAAATCAACTCGGTATTATTGCAACAATAAAAAAAGCGGCACGAGCCGCTTTTACGATAAACCAGCCGGTCGATTATTTATAACTGACGCGGTTTAAAATAACGTAATCGACCATTTCCCGGTAGTCCTCATAACCCCGTGCCGTTTCTTCTTGCTCATCTTCGTCAGCGTTGTATTGCTCTGCCATTGCCTTGTTAACGGCGTCATAGCGCTCTTTGGAGCCGGCCATTGCACCCATGTTTGGGTAAGTGACAGTGAGGAAGACGTTAGGCTGAGCGGCGACAGGTGCAACCCACACGTTATAGTCGAGAACGTAGCCCATCTCTTTTTGAATTTCCATGGACGAGATCCACGTAGACTCGAGACGCGTGAGATACGTGTCGACATAATTGGGCTTTACTTGCACAACAGTCAGTTCTGTTACTTCTTTACTCAGCTCGTAGTCTTTCCAGATTTCGGCCACTGAAATAGGTGCCCAAAGAAGTGCTGCGATAACCGGTGCTGCAATAACTTTGATCTTCATAATTCAAATCCTCGTTCTGATTTACTTTGGCGGATCATTCCCCCACAGCCAACCTACTACACCGCTCAAGAGCGGTCACCACTTCAGCGTATCCTCATCGTATTCTGCCCAACTGCCCTAATTGCAGATGGGCGGAATATTCACGCACAACGGGTCCTAGTTACTGCCCTGATCGTTGGCGCCACAAAAGTTGAAGGGACCTCACCCCCGATTCTGCCAAAGTGCGAGTTTGGGTTCAGTATTGGGCCAACAGCGATATACTCTGCCCTCATAAATACAGTCCAAACCTGACGCCGTTTCTTATGTTTGATTTCGCTGTTGTTCGAGACCCCAAAAATCAGGCATGGCTCCGATTTACGGACTGTCGTGACTTCAAGCATGCGACTCGGCATGAGGACGTTGTCCGGGTTATTGACGAGGTTGAGCGGGACGCGCGTGAGCGTGGACTGCACGCTGTGGGCTACGTGTCCTACGAGGCCGGTCACGCATTTGATAGTAAGTTTGAGCCGCAGAGCATCGACATACCGCTAGTGGCTTTCGGCCTCTTTGCGCGTGTTGAGTCTGTCTCAGACGCGAGTCAGCTAAAGGGTCTTGCAGAACGCTCAGTGGACCGCCAGTCTCCCGATGATGGTCATGATTGGGTGCTTTCGGAGTCACAAATATCGTTCGAAACGAAGGTCGAAAAAATTCGTGAACACATTGCCGCGGGTGAGGTTTATCAGATTAACCTCACCTCGCGGCTGGCAAGCGCCAGTCGAATCGACTTCAGCGATTTTCTTCGACTGGCACAAGACATGCCTTATGCGACCTTTTTAGAAGGCGATGAATTTTCCGTAGTATCGGCCTCGCCTGAGCTGTTTTTCAGTCGCACAGAGGGTCAGGTGGTCAGTAAGCCCATGAAAGGGACAATTAAAAGGGGTGTAAATAATTCGAAGGATGCAGAAGTTGCGTCATGGCTTCACGCTTCGGTAAAGAATCGTGCTGAAAATGTCATGATTACCGATATGGTTCGAAACGATATGGCTCGATTGTCGGACAAGGCGAGTGTGAACGTCGCGTCGCTATTTACGGTCGAGCGCTACCCCAGCGTTTGGCAAATGACCTCAACGGTTGTCAGTAAGGCGACACCTACCCTCACTGAAATATTCACAGCACTGTTTCCGGCTGCATCAATTACCGGTGCGCCGAAGCACGCGGCAATGAAGTTAATAACGCAGCTTGAGGACGCCCCTCGGGAAATTTATACCGGTGCCATTGGCCATGTCAGCCCTTGCGGTGACGCCGTCTTTAATGTCGCTATTCGCACCGCTTGGTGGCAAAAAACGTTCGATCACACAAAATTTGGCGTGGGGTGTGGGATTATTTGGGATTCGGTTCCGACTGATGAGTTTCATGAGTTGGACGCTAAGGCGCGAATTTTAAGTCAGCCCAGCCCTGACTTTCATTTGTTTGAAACCATGAAAGTGACCGATCAGGGTGTTTTGCGATTGCCGATGCACCTAGATCGACTGGAAGAATCCGCACGGTATTGGAACTTTATCTTTAACCGGGCTTCCGCTGAGCATTATCTGACACAAGTTCTCTCTGAAATTGATCGGTCACAGGGTGCAAGATTAAAGCTTACCCTCGATCGAAACGGGGTCTTGAGTCACACACTTGCGTCGCTCCCAGTAAACGATAGATCAGCTGCACCGGTGCAGCTTAAGTTGGTTACGACGCCTATAAGCTCAGCTGATCCGTTTTTAAGTCACAAAACTAGCCACAGAGTGGCCTATGCG
>JABIZW010000150.1 GCA_018666295.1 Halieaceae bacterium | reverse complement strand
GCCCACAAGCTCAGTACAGCCAATAAATACGTCGCCTGCTCCCATATCACCTGCACGCACAAGCACTACAGTCGCCCTCAGTTCTTAATTTGTAATGACTGTACAAAAGTACAAGAAGTGGATATCAGCTCAGAGGCGCTCGTTGCTATGGAGCAAGCCGCACACACTGCAGGCTTTCATCTTGAGAGTCGCCAACTTGAGCTATCGGGCACCTGCAACGATTGCCGAAACAGGCAGTAACGCGAGTTACTAATGAAATTTTCGACCGAAAAAATCGACCGATTGCCGATGTAAGCGCTGTAGGACTCTCATCGCTTTGCCTCGTGCACTGCCTCATGCTGCCAGTCGTCGTGTCGGTGTATCCCGCGACCATCGCAGTGACGCTCAGCGACGAAGTCTTTCACCCCTTTATGGTCTTGATGGCCATTCCCATCAGCGTATTCGCATTATTTTTCGGTTGTCGGTCGCACAGAAGCTATTTGGTTGGACTGACAGGCACCCTCGGCATCGGCCTATTGTTCATGTCGGCTTTCCTACCGCATGAATTCGTGGGAGAAACGGGTGAGCGCCTTTTAACGGTGTCAGGAGCACTTACTCTGAGTGTCAGCCATATTCTAAACTTCAGGCTCTGCAGAAGCGTCAAATGTTGTGATACTGAGGACTCGATCGCGAATCATTAAACCGATCGTGACCGAGTATTTCAGTCAAGCCGCCACAGTAGTGGAAACGACCCCTGCCACTCCCGATCTAGTCGGCAAGATCACGCCTCTCAGCAACGCTATTGGCCTCGGTTTTGACCGTAGCTCAGGGACACAATACGGCTGAGCTCCGACAAACTTCGCCCACTTTGCGCACGCAGCTCATTGAAAAAAGACTGTGTCGCGTTTAATGCTCGAAGGCTCCCGATGCCCGAGTCAACGATGCCATTATTGCGCAAAAAGCCCTCTACATCTGACGTCAACAAGAACGTGTCAAAGCCGATGGACCTCAAAGCGTATGGACCCGTGTTCCCACCCAGTCGACTGCCCTTCTTCTTAAGGTACAGCCACAGCCCAATAACATCTTCCTCAGGCCAATCGGCAATAAATTCGCCAAACGCTCGATCCTCTCGCCGCTCCACGTCGTCGATCATTAGAGCGTTCTGAGGAATCGTTTTAACTTTGTTGAAATTTCTAATAATTGCCGGATCTTTCGCCTTACGCTCCAGCATTTCGTCCGGCATCATCAGTAATCGCTCGATGTCGAAGTTCCAAAAAATCTCTTCGAAATTCGCCCATTTATTATCGACCACGCGCCACACGAAACCCGATTGAAAGATTTTGCGCGTGAACTCCGCAAGGTATCTGTCAGAGCCCAACGCGGCCAATTGGGCGTTCCTCGGTGACGCCGGCAGCAGGGCTTCCAACAGCGCCTCTCCGCCCTTTCGCTCACAAGCACGTTCATAAATTGAGATGTAATCAGGATAAGTCATGCCCGTTAGTGTAGCCTTAAACCTAGCCGAAAGCGCTTTGTAGGATCATAACAACCGGACGAGCATAGGGCGCCACTCTGGCCATATGCACCCAAATAATTTGCGCCTCAAGTGAGGAATTTGAAATGGAAAGCTTTGCCGTCATTGGGTATATCTTTGGAATTCTTGGTCTCGTTGCGTTTGTTCGACTAGAAAAATTAACCAAAACCTTGAAGGCGCAAGGCATTCTCGCTGAGGACTACAAGTAAGATTAAAGTTCCTGCTGTGCGGCGATGCGGCTTGCCGGCCGTCGCCCACTCAGACCGGACACGCACCGCGCGCCCTAACACTGAAAACGCAGTCAAGAGCGAACTTAACAATAGGCGTACGTCACATTGCAAATGACGTGCGCCGTCTAAGTCTGCCTATTCAGGTACGTCTAACGCCGGATTTCGGTCAAAAAAGTTGCGCGGTTTCAATATGATTTCGTCGACCTTAGCGGGCATGACGGGCCAGTCCTCAGCCATCGGGACATGGTGAAAACCAATCGTCGGCCACGCCACGAGGTCGTTATTTTCCAGAGCGTCATTGTTGCCCGCGTAGTGTGGCAGACCGACTCCCGGCGCGGACTGATTGACGGCTATGCCACTGGAGAACAGCTCATCACGCTTGTATTTCGTTACCCACAAATTATTTTTTAAAAAGCCTGCGCGCTGATAAATCGGATCGTCCAGCGTCACGAGCGGACGTATGTTGGGAAACATCAGCTGATAAGACGTGTCATAACCCATGGCATTTTTCGAGGTGCCACTCGAAAACGTCAGCAATGCGGGCTTATCGACCTGCATCACCGTTTGCGCCTGCTGCTCGCTCTTTACGGCTTCACGGGTGACGCCCCAGACACCTTGTCGCGTCGCGTCGCTCGGTTGCGTCACACTCTGCAGACGCTGTCTGACAAAGTTGTTGTCCACGCCGTCGATGTCGAAATCTATGCGGTAGCTAAAAAAGTGGTCGTGGTTCACCCCCAGTCTGTAAGGCGCTATCAACGTACCAGTCGCTGTTTCAGCCTGAGCCGAAGGGTCTGCAAGTGTCGCAGCGAAAACACCTTTCGTGGCGTCTATCCCTGTTGAAATAAGCCGAATTCGCATCCTGCCGTCCTGCTGGAAAACATAGTCTTGGAAATAGTCGTAGTTCCCGATCACCGCCACCATACGAACGACAAGATTTGTTGCTCGCCGTGAGTTATGTTTCTCGATGCCCGGCACCTCGTCATAAAGCGACTCATGATGACGCCAACTGGGATAGCCCGGATCAAACTCAAAAATACAGACGCGATTTTCAGCGACAAAAGGCTCTCCAGCGGCGGTATGCAGCACAACATTCTGGAAAACGGCATTCGGTGGGCAATCGTTTCCCTTAAGCGCAGTGGCCATGTTGCCAAATCCGTACTCGCCCATGTCGAAGTAGGCGCGATAAAACCAGTGCGTGTCGGGGTCCTGGTATGGCACAAACATCTCAGACATGGCGATCTCGTAAGCGACAGGCCGCACCCCCTCGTCCGTAACAATCCCCACATGGTTTAAAACAGTCCCTTGACGCGGATCGAACCGAAGGTGAAAACGCCAGTTCTGCCAATCAATTTGG
>JABIZW010000226.1 GCA_018666295.1 Halieaceae bacterium | reverse complement strand
TCTTCAGGCGCGTAATCACCTGTCTGACGCAGGCTCTCGCAGATCACTGTATCGGTCGTGACTAAATACATCGGGCCATTGACTGTGTTGTGTAACTCTACAAGTCTTTCCATTAGCAGGACCCTAAAATTTCGATGGCCAGTAAATGGCGTTGATCGTATTTGACAATGGGCGATCCTCGCATCGGCGATTACCTATCTTGAGACGTCTGGATGACCGGAAATTTCACTTTGAAACAACAGTTTGCGCCCATCTCGCAGCTCAAAAACCCACAACATGTAGCGCTTTCTGACGGTCCGCGAGATAGTGCACTCGCTCTCCATCAAATAAGGCACTTTGCTCGAGCTTCATCTGCACTGACTGCCCTCCCCACTCTGGGATGGCAACGGTCACGTTACCTTCGATTGCGTAGCCCGTCATCGGATACAGCGGCCAATCGCCTCGCCCGACAGTCGGTCCCTGGTTATCCCACATTCCTATAGTGGGCCCTGGCGCATGCCCATAAATACCAAGGGGATGTGTATAGATCGCGTGTTGAGTACCCATTGTCTTAAGGCTGGCCTGCGCGGCCGCAAGAATGTCATTGCCTGTACGACCGGTCACAAATTCGGCGGTCAGCGCATCTTGCCAGCGGTTGCCTATCCGCAGGGCCTCTCCCAACCCTAGAGGCGGCTCTGATTCTCCCAATTTAAGGACATAACCCATCTCTTGAGTATCGGTACACAGTCCGAGATAACAGAGCCCCACGTCGGTATGGAGTACATCTCCGCGTCGGATAATGCTGTCCTCGGAGCCATCGCCCAGAAACGGTGCGTTCGCACCAAAATCAGCGCCTTGCCATTGACGATTGACGTCTGGGTGAAACCACGGCTCAAGCCCCTGCTCCTCAAAGCGCGTTCGGATGAACCACGCCACATCCCCCACGGTCGTGACACCCGGGGTGATGACTTCACTACTAAACGCTTTGGCAATGGTTTGGCGAGCAATGGCAACGCCACGTTGCCACACCTCAACCTCCGCTGGGGTTCGTGTCTCCATCCAGCGCACCGTGAGCTCCTCGGCAGAGGCAATTCGCGCTCTAAACGTGGGTTCCAGTGCGCCAGCAAGCTTTTCATAGAGACTGTGACTCAAGCCATCGGCAACGGGCCATAGATCACTTGAGTTCACTGCGATGGTCTTGGGATCCCGCTCCGCAATGACCTCAGCTAGTCTTCGCCACTGTGCATCAAGATCACCGCCCTCCCACGCAGCTTCGTACATGGATCCCAAGGGATAGCGACTCACCGTTAACTTTTCGACGCCCGCATCGCCGCGATCAAAAAATACCAGCATGGTGGTGCGTCTTGCGGTAAAGCGTGGCTTGGGTACCAGTGATAGGAAAACGGGGTCATCGTTATATTCGCGGGCAATAACCACCCACATGTCGATCTGAGTTTCCCGCATAAGTTGCGGAAGCAATGTGTCGAGACGTTCGGTCAGCAACCTATTTTGAACCGCCGGGCGCTCCTCATAGGGCGCAACAGCTAGGTCAGCCGAGGCCGATTGAGCATAAGACAGCGCCAAAAGCAGGGCTATCATGGGAAAAATTGCATACCTCATCGTCATTTCCTTTGTGTCACGGAGCGCCTCCTTGTCAGGCGCGCTCAATGAACTGTTGCCAGACCTTTATCGGCTCCCAAATTTTATGCATGTCAGTGCGCGCGTGTGCTTTATCCCAACCCAGTTGCTCTACTCGATATTTGTAAAAAAAAGCGGATACTCTCATGTTTGCGGCACAATGGACCCAAATACGCTCGTCGTCACAGCGTTCAAACACGGCAACAAAGCGATCAAAATCCTCTCGCTTAGGGTCTGTAAACACAACAGGATGGTGGAAGTATCGAATTCCAAGATCCGTGAGCACTTCGTCTTCGTTACCTAACGCATTTTCGTGGTTCTTAGGCGCCAGATTAATAACAGTCGTATAGCCCTTGGCTTGGATAAGACGAAACTGTTCTTGTGTAGGCTGGCCCGATGTTGCGGTCCGCTCATCGAGCTGAAGGTAATTAAAGATGTCCTCAAGCTTATCCGCAGGACCCGCAAGCCCCAAACGCTGGCGAACTCGCGTTCCAAGGTAGCCCAGTGTCGTGCTGAACGTATTCGTCATTGATCCCCCCTGAGCGATCAACCAAGACTCAGCGATCTGTCACCCTCGGGCATTGAGCACTACAAAGTGACGGGTAGCGGCTTATTAATCGGTTGCGTCAAGGTTTTAGGGTCGACAGCAAATCCGATGATGGCGCTGTAACCCTCGCTTTTCTCTCGGTGAACCACACCCTTTCGACCCACTAACTTGGTTCCGGAGCTGCACGTTCGAGACTCGCCGCTGTCGACGTCGAATACTGTCAACTCGCCACTAGTAATGAAGGTCAGCGAATCAAAGTCATGCCAGTGAAACTCATTTTCCTCAGCCGGAAAATCAAATTTCATGGCGACATACCCCGCCGCCTCGCACTGCGTGTAAGCGTCCGCCTCGTCTATGAAAGTTCCAATTCGCTCATCCATGATTCGCCCCTATCTTCACGTTATTGATTCCTGAGTGTGGCACAAGTGTGGCGCATCACTCCACACAAAAACGCAGGCGAACAGGTTTGTGGTTTAGTCGCTGGTGCAGTGGTCTTTAACTAAGAGGCTGACCTGAGCCGGTAGCACTGAACGAGAACGCCGAGCACGTAGAGACCCAAAAAGCCAAGGTGGAACCCCTGCAGTAGCGGTGACTCAAACGAATCAATGAACGGGTCACCCACCGGCAAACGTCGCAAAAAATCAGTAATGGCAGGGATCATGTGGAACAAAATGGTCGCGCTGTAAGCGATGGCTTGGAAATAGGGAGAAACCTTGCCAAATATTCTAAAGCGCTCAAGGATAAATCCGCCGAGCGCGGCTCCGAGAGTTAAGATCGCAAGAATATGTGCAACCCCGAACCCACCTTGGTTGTAAATCCCAAGGGCAGACCCGGCGACAATAACGGTAATCAGTAGGTAGGCGGCACCCTCTTTGTCCGTGGAACGGATGAATGAATATCGATAAATCGAAACGATCGCCAATAGCAGTGCTGCCATACCCATAATCGTGTGAAACCAACCCAGAAGTGTCATCGCTGGCACGTGTATTCCCCCAAAAGCACAAAAACTGCGCGGTTATAGTTTTTTAAATTTATAAAATAGCGCTAAAAAAAGACTGCTCAACGCCGCGATGCCGATGTTTGAAAAGATACGACCCCAGTCTAGGCCTGAATACTCAATCCACAGCATGACGAGGCACCCAAAGGGCACAAATGCGATCAAGAATTGCTTGGTGCGGGGCGAACTGTTTCGCACTTCTCCCGCGGCCCAAAAGATAGGAATATAGACCGTAAGAAGACAAATAACGGCGAGCGCAAAGTGATAGTAAGGTGACAAATTCATACCCTATAGTACCTCAAGCGACACATCTTGCGACGTTAATGCCTCATAGCTAACATCACATCCGCGAATACGCTAAGCGTATCGTCGGACAAATATTTCCTTGACCGCTCTGCTTGCTAATCGCGTGAGAAACCGGCTACGTTATCGTGACCCACGACCGCGAGGAGCGCACTGTGCACCTTGACTACCAAAACCAAGAGAGCGAGCAAACATTGCGCGAGGCGGTCGACGAGTATCATCGCTACCTTACGGCGATTGACCGAAAGATTCTTGTGGACTCAAACGGTGCAAAAATCTGGCTTTATCATGACGTAACACATGCTGTTTTTGGACATTCAACGAGCATTGAACAAGAGGCGGCTCTCGACTTTTGGGTTTTATT
>JABIZW010000224.1 GCA_018666295.1 Halieaceae bacterium | reverse complement strand
CCGCGAACGTGACACCGTATTTAACACCTCCGCGAATGGTCACGGGGTTTTCGCAAGCCCTGATCGTCACATGCGTCGCAAATGCCGCAGGTGTCGCGTCTGTTACTGACGCCGTACTGACGATGCCGGTTTTATAACCCGCGTCCGCCGCAGCTTCGAGAACCGTAGAGACTGTTTCGTCGTTCCCATTCTTGCCGATCCTGCTGATTTGCGTGATCGCGCCAGTGGCAAGTGAGGTCGCTGTGTTAGCAGAGTCCGCGACGTAAATAGGTCGACCGTCTGCATTGACGGTTTCAACCTGCACGGCACCCCGAACAGGCAGTTGGTCCAGCAGCAGTGAGCCCGACTGGCCGGCCAAGTAATTCCGACCCATGGTCACGTGTTGATCATCGAAACCATCGCCAATAATGAGGACGACCGAGCGGGGCTGGGCCTGCGCTCCTGCATGGGTAATTAGTGCGAGCACGAGTGCAGCAAACGTTGCGTGTCTCATCAAAGGTCCTTTTGGTGTTAGGAAGTGCAGTGGTCTTACAGGCCTGAGAATAGACCTAAAGACTCCGGATAAAAACCCTGACAATGCGGTCGCTTTTTGAGACGAGCGGGTCGCGAGGTTTGCGACATTGTGACAAACTCCAGAACTTCGTTTTCGTCAGAGGTTTTACTTGTGTTGAATTATATGACAAGCGCACGCGGTCTAGTGTTGGTCGCACTTGCAAGCTTTAGTGCACCCAGCTTCGCGGCTGACACCGGTCATACGGCGTGGATGTTAACGGCCACTGCCTTGGTATTGTTCATGACAATCCCTGGTTTGTCGCTTTTTTACGCCGGGCTTGTAAGAGCTAAAAACGTATTGTCTGTACTGATGCAGTGCTTTGCGATTACCGGTCTTATGTCGGTGCTGTGGTTTGTTGCTGGCTACTCCATTGCATTTGGCACCGATGGCGTGGCGGCGGGGCCTTATCTGGGGGATATGGGTAATATGTTTCTGGCGAACGTGTCAATGGACAGTATGCGCAACGGCATACCTGAGACCTTGTTTGTGATGTTCCAGATGACGTTTGCAGTGATCACGCCGGCGCTCATTGTCGGTGGGTTCGCCGAGCGGATGAAGTTTTCTGCGATGCTTTTGTTTAGCTCTGCGTGGATGCTCTTGGTTTACGCACCGGTCTGTCACTGGGTCTGGGGCGGTGGATGGCTGGGCAATATGGGCCTGCAAGATTTTGCAGGCGGTACCGTCGTGCACATTACTGCCGGTGTGGCGGCGCTCGTTGCGGCTATGATGATGGGCCCGCGCAGGGGCTTTGGTTCAACCGCAATGCCACCCCATAACCTGACAATGACCGTGACGGGAGCGGGCATGCTTTGGGTGGGTTGGTTTGGCTTTAACGCAGGGTCTGCGCTAGCCGCCGATAACAGCGCTGCTATGGCGATGTTGGTGACCCACTTGAGTGCCGCCTGCGGATCGCTCGCGTGGATGACCATGGAGTGGATTCGCCACGGGAAACCGTCTGTATTGGGGATTGTTACAGGTATGGTCGCAGGCTTAGGAACCATTACGCCTGCGTCGGGCTCGGTGGGACCTGCTGCGGCCGTTGTCATTGGTCTCTCAGCAGGCGTCGTCTGTTACTTTGCGACGATCACACTGAAAAACACGCTCAAAATCGATGACAGCCTCGACGTGTTTCCTGTTCACGGCGTGGGCGGAATACTAGGAACTGTGCTGGCGGGTGTTTTCTGCGCTCCCGGTATCGGTATTTTAAGCGGTAATGGATTCTCGGACGGTATTAGCAGTATCGGTGGGCAGCTTTACGTTCAAGTCTTTGGCGTGGTGGTGACGTTTGCCTTCGCACTCATTGGCAGCTGGGTTTTGCTCAAGGTCGTCGACAGCCTGATTGGACTCCGTGTTGACGAAGAGCAGGAAACCGAAGGTCTCGACTTGGTCTTGCACGACGAGCGGGGCTACGATCTGTAACAGCGGCGGTGACCTCAAAAGAGTGACTGTTAGGTGTGTTCGTTCGTTATCTGGACTTTCACACCGAGCTTCTCAAATGCAGTTTTTGATTCTGAGACCTCCCAAAGAGTAAGCGGGTGGGTGCGTCGCCAGGCATCTGGGAAGCGGACTTTTAGCTTTTCACCCTTGGCTCTTGCGGTAAAGTCGGGCTCAATGGTCGTTGGACCCGCGTGCTTAAGGATGACGGCCAATCGCAGTAAGACCAACATTCGTGCAAATTTTTCGCGTTTTTTGCTGGGAATATCATCAAATAGGTAAGGCGGTAGCTTACCCCTGTGTCCTCTGAGTAGCCGACTCATCACGATCTGATCGCCTTGGGAGAATCCAGGCATGTCGGAATTTTCAATCACATAAGCAGAATGCCGGTTGTAGTGCTTTTGTGATATCCCAATGCCGATTTCATGCAACCTTGCTGCCCACGTCAAAAGCGCAATGTCTTCGTCGGCGAGTCGCCAGGAACTGGCCGTGAGCGAGGCGAGGTGTCGCGCGTAATTACCCACGGTTTCCGAGGTTGGGACGTCGACCGAATACCGCTGAAGCATGGCCTGAATGCTTCGCTCCCGGACGTCCTCATGACCCAGGCGTCCCATGAGATCATAGATAACACCTTCGCGAAGTGCTCCGGATGAGGTGCGCATCACCTCGACACCTAACACGTCAAAAATTGCCGTTGTGATCGCGACGCCTGCGGTAATGACCCCGCGTCGCCGCTCGCTGAGTCCTGCGAGATTGATCTCATCCACAAGGTCAAACTTGAGAAGTGTTTTGCGCAGTTTATTCAGTGATTTTCTGTCGATTCCCTCGGACCGCCAGCCTGCCACGGTAATCATGAGTTCGATCGCTTGAAGCGTTCCGGAAGAGCCCACCGCTTCGGCCCACTGACTGTGCTTAAAATTTCGGCGAATATGCGACACCTCTAAACTTGCTTGTTCGTAGGCTCGGTTGAAGTTGTGTTTTGTAATGACCCCGTCGACGAAAAAGGCATCCGAGTAGCTCACGCATCCAAGTTGCAAGCTCTCGAGCTTTTTAGGTTCGAAGCGCTGCCCAAGAATAAATTCGGTGCTCCCACCGCCAATATCCACAACGAGTCGACTTTTTTCGTCATCAGCGAGCGTGTGTGCCACGCCTAGATAGACGAGGCGAGCCTCTTCTCGTCCGTAAATCACGTCAATAGGGGCACCAAGGAGTGCTTCGGCAGGCTCTGTAAACGCGTTACGGTTTCTTGCTTGGCGCAAAGCATTCGTGCCTACGGCTTTAATTTTTACGGGTTTTACTGAGCTTAGAAGTTGCTGGAACCGCTCAAGGCACGCCAAGCCTCGTTGAATGGCTTCGTCAGTGAGCAAGTGGTTATTAAGATTCTTTCCAAGCTGGACTTTTTCTGCAAGGACGTGCAAAGGCCTTATTTCGCCATGCTCAAGACGGGCCACAATGAGGTGAAAGGAGTTACTTCCAATGTCGACCGCCGCGTAAATGGGTTCTGCGCTGTTGTCGGACGGCAGCGGCATTACTGAAAGGTCTAAGTTCACGTTAAATTCCAACCACAACGATGGGGTAAAGCATAACTAATCAGTCACGCAAGGGTAAGCGCGACAGCGCTCATGTGCGATAAAACAGCTTGGGAACACGTCGTGTGATGCGTGTCAGTAGCTCATAACCAATGGTGTCACAGTGGCTTGCAACTTGATCGACGGAGGGTGTTGCGCCCCACAAGGTTACAGAGCTACCCACGTTGAGTTGCGGCTGGCCGGTAATGTCCGCGGTGATCATATCCATGGAGACTTTGCCTGCCAACGGGATGAGACCAAACGACGAGCCAATGGGCGTTCCGTCTCTGGCCGAGCGAGGGTATCCATCGCCATAGCCGACAGGAATGGTGGCGATTCGTGATGCGCGGGTTGCAACCCAGCGCCCTGAGTAACCGACCGTCTCCCCGGGTTCGATGCACCGGATACTGGCTATTTTCGAGCTGAAGGCCATGACCGGCTTGAGTGATTTCT
>JABIZW010000248.1 GCA_018666295.1 Halieaceae bacterium | reverse complement strand
GTTATGGATCTTTAAAGCGTTTAATGTCCAGTACCAACTGTTAGAGGTGGGCTTAGGCGGGCGTTTGGATGCGGTAAATATTATCGACGCAGACGTCACTGTCATTACGGCGATTGGTCTCGATCATCAGGAGTGGCTGGGTGAAACTCTGGATGCGATCGCTGTCGAGAAGTGTGGCATCGCGCGGCCCGGTGTGTCTTGTGTTGTTGCTGATGTCAGTGCACCCGATTCAGTGTTTTGTGAGCTGGCACGAATTGGAGCGAAACCGTTTGTTGCGGGTGAAACCTACGACTACGATGAGCGTGGATATCACAGCAGCTCAGGCACCTCGATCGAGTGGGAACTAGCGCCAGGTGTCCTGGGTATTAATGCCGGTGCCGCGATGGCTGCGCTCGACGTGTTGGAGTTGCCGCTGTCGACCGAGATGATCGCGACTGCTGTAGCAAATTTAAATCTACAAGGTCGAAGAGAGCGTCACACTTTAGGCCAAATTGATGTGATTTTTGACGTTGCGCATAACGCTGATGCGATTGCAAAACTAAGAGAGTTCTTAGATGAAAGTGTCCTTATCCAGCCGACTGTTGCTGTCTTCGGGGTCATGTCTGACAAGGACTGTTATAGTATGATCTCGATTCTCGACGGGGTCTTTGATTTATGGTGTTTGCCGAAGGGGATTGGTGGTTCGCGTGGTATGGATCCTCAAGCTATTAGTGAAATGATTCCGGGTACAGGTGAAGTTTTCGAGTCCTTCTCTCATGCTTGGAGAGCTGCTCTGCATTATGCTGGTGATCGCGGGCGTATTGTGGTTTTCGGTTCATTCTTTACGGTGGGAGAAGGTCTGAGAGTGTTAAGCGCTAAACCATCTGATCGATTGAGCCTGGGGTTATGATTAAACAGCGTCTTGTTGGTTTTGTTGTAATTGTTGCTCTAATAATTATTTTTTTTCCGATAGTATTTGTTGCACCTCAGGAGGAAGACCAATTAGTGCTTCCGGTGTTTGAGATGCCGCTTAAACCCAGTCTTCAAGCTTCGCCTAGAGTGCAACCTGCGATAAATATAGTAGATGAAACTCAACTCCCTTCCTCACCGAGAAAGGAAACTAATACGCAACAGCCTCTCGATGTGGCTGTTTTAAGGGCAGATGGGGTTCTCGCCGAGGCTGATTTTCAGCCGCGTCAACAATCCTCAGCACGTGAGCGCGCCAAGTTTGATGAGCAGGGACTGCCAATAAGCTGGGCGTTGCAGGTCGCAGCTCTCTCCTCAGAGTTGAAGGCTGAGCAAATAGCGCAATTTCTCAGGGATAAAAAATATAAAGCCTATGTTTCATCGTTCTATTCAGAGAATCAGGAGTTGTTTAGAGTTATGATCGGTCCAAGCCTACAAAAAACGCGATTGGACGAGTTTAAAGTGCTGATAGATGAATATTTTCTTGTGGACTCTGTGATAGTTCCATTTTCAGTAGATGGGTGAATTATTGTGGAGTTAAATATGTTCGTAAGCCCGGCATCTGGTGCTGATTGGACTATTGCTATTATATGCTTCATATCGGGCTTGATGGGTTTACGTGGTGGCTTCATAAAGGAGGCAATTTCGCTCTTTGGGTGGATCTTAGCTCACTTCATAGCCACGGTTTCGGCCGAGCCAATTACAATAGCCTTCGGTATAGAGGTCGATGAGAATTCTCTGCTCTATCTTTTCAGTTATGGTCTGGTCTTCGCCGCGGTGGTAGTGTTTTTTTCGACCGTCGGTGCTGGCATGTCTGCACGAGTCCAAAGCGGGCAAATAAAGGTGGGTAATTCGCTTTTGGGTGGAGCTTTTGGCGTTGCACGAGGAGTAGTCATCATATCTGTCTCAAGCTTGCTGCTGGGTGCAGCTAGCCCTGATCTACAGGAACAAATTTTTGCGGATAGTGTTTATGAAGGTCATTTAAATATTGTTGAAAACTGGCTGGTCAGCGGTTTTGAGTCTGATCTATTTAGGGACCCTAATGGTCTTCTTGATGATACGGTTGATCAAGCTGCAGATATTCGGGAGGAATCTTAGGAATGTGTGGTGTTGTAGGTATTTCTTCGCATTACGAGGTAGCAGCTGATATCTATGATGCGTTAACTATGCTTCAACATCGCGGGCAGGACGCAGCGGGCATTATGACCTGCCACAACGGCCAGTTTTTGCAGCGTAAGGGCGAAGGTCTAGTAAGAGATGTGTTTCAGGCACAACACATGCAGCAACTGGGGGGTAATTTTGGCCTTGGTCATACCCGCTATCCGACGCAAGGGAGCTCAGGCTCCGCACTGGCACAGCCGTTTTACGTCAACTCACCCTATGGCATTGCACTCGCCCATAACGGCAATCTGACCAACTCATCGACATTGTCCGAGGAGCTGTATCAGACTGATTTGAGGCACCTCAATACCGACAGTGACTCTGAAGTACTGTTGAACGTATTCGCACACGAGCTGCAGCGTCAGGGCAAACTTACGCCGAGCTCTGACGATGTTTTTAAAGCGGTCGCCACACTGCATAAGCGTTGTGAGGGTGGTTATGCAGCCATTGCAATGATTGCAAATGTGGGATTGGTGGCGTTCCGAGATCCCAATGGCATTCGTCCGCTCGTGGTGGGTGTGAGGACGGTAGATGATCACAAAAGCTATATGATTGCGTCTGAGAGCGTCGCGTTGGATGTGTTGGGGTATCGACTTATCGGTGACGTCGATCCGGGTGAGGCGCTCTTTATAGACGCCGCCGGTGAGCTTTACCGCAAGCAATGCGCAGATTCACCCAAGTTAAGGCCCTGTATTTTTGAGCACGTTTACTTTGCTCGGCCTGACTCATTAATGGATGGTATTTCTGTCTACAAGACGAGGATGCGACAGGGCGAACGATTGGCCCGCAAAATTATGCGTGAGCGTCCCGACCACGATGTAGACGTTGTGATTCCCATTCCGGATACCAGCCGGGTTGCGGGACAAGCTCTGGCACACGAGTTAGGCGTCAAATTTCGCGAAGGATTTATGAAGAATCGTTACATTGGCCGGACGTTCATCATGCCAGGTCAAACACAACGAAGAAAATCGGTAAGGCAAAAGCTCAACCCAGTACCGCTTGAGTTTGAGGGCAAGACCGTGTTGTTGGTCGACGACTCAATTGTTCGCGGGACCACCTGCCAGCAAATTATTCAGATGGCGCGTGATTCCGGTGCTAAACAGGTCTACTTTGCCTCGGCCGCACCGCCCGTGCGTTACCCCAATGTCTATGGCATCGACATGCCGTCAGCTGAAGAGCTGGTCGCTCACGGCCGAACAATTGACGAAGTGTCTGAACACATTGGCGCTGACTGGCTGATCTATCAAGAGATCGACGATTTAATTGAATGCTCTCGAGAGGGTAACTCCCTAGTTGATGGGTTTGAGCTTTCAGTGTTCGACGGCCAATATCAAGCAGGCGTCATTGATGACGCGTATCTTTCTGGACTCAGTGATGCGCGCTCTGAAGAGTCCGTTGATCGGGCGGAGGGAGCCTTAGTCGGTCTCCACAATCGGAGCTAGGCGTTGTGACTAAAGAATGGTTGCTTGACGCAGGTTTCGAAACGCTTGCTATTCGAGAAGGGCTTTCTACGGGTTCTGAACAGGAGCACTCTGACCCCATTTACGCGACGTCGAGTTTCGTATTTGATTCTGCTGAGCAAGCTGCTGCTACGTTCTCTGGTGAGCGAGACGGTAATACTTATTCGCGCTTTTCAAACCCTACAGTCTCCGTTTTTGAGAAACGGCTCGCAGCAATGGAGTCTGGCGAGGAGGGCGTTGCCACCAGTTCAGGTATGAGTGCAATTCTCACTTTATGCCTCACAGTTTTGCGCTCTGGCGACCACGTCGTCTGTTCTAAAAATGTGTTTGGGAGTACCGTCAGTCTTTTTAACAACATACTGACCAAACTCGATATTGAGGTCAGCTTTGTTGCGCTTCGAGACCTCCGAGAGTGGAGAGAGGCTATTCGTCCCAACACGAAGCTATTTTTTTGTGAAACACCCTCGAATCCGCTGTGTGAAGTAGGCGATATTCGACAGATTGCTGCGATTGCGCACAGTGCCGATGCGTTACTTGCGGTGGACAATTGCTTTTGCACGCCAGCACTTCAACGGCCCTTAGACCTTGGTGCTGATGTCGTTATGCACTCCGCGACAAAATACCTCGACGGACAAGGTCGCGTACTGGGCGGTGCGCTGGTCGGCACAGCAGATTTAATGACTCAGGTGCGTGCGTTTGTCCGTGTTTGTGGTCCGTCAATGAGCCCGTTTAATGCCTGGGTGTTTAGTAAAGGACTCGAAACCTTACATTTACGCATGCAAGCGCACAGTGAGCGTGCCTTAGCGCTGGCGCAGTGGCTTGAGAATAACGCCGCGGTAAAGACGGTGAATTACTGCGGCTTGGTGTCACATCCGGACCACTTACTCGCTGCCTCTCAGCAGTCGGCTTTCGGTGGCGTCGTCTCCTTTGAAGTCAACGGTGACCGCAAGCAAGCATGGGAGTTTATAAACGGCGTGCGTCTGATGTCACTTACCGCCAATCTGGGCGATGTTAAAACGACAGTCTGCCATCCTGCATCGACAACGCACGGTCGATTATCGGACGAACAGAAACGCGATGCGGGCATCACAGACGCACTCATTCGCATTGCGGTGGGTCTTGAGGATATTGCTGACATCAAGCGTGACTGCGAGCGCGGCTTTGATTCGATTAAGCCAATGTAAAGCGGCTATTGCTGGTTCTTAAAGACACACCGCACCACCGCTAGAGGCGGTGCTGCGGTGTTTTTAGATCATCAACTAAGCAACTTCCTCAATGAGTGCAGCGGCAATCCGTTGGCCGTCCTTAGCCAGCGCCTGAAAGCTCTGTATCTCGTTGAAGTTCATGTACCGGTAGATCTCAGCTGACATTGAATCAAGCTTTTCAGCGAAGCCAAGATACTCTTCCACCGAGGGTAGGCGACCTAAAATGGCGCCCACAGCTGCAAGCTCAGCGGACGTGAGATACACGTTAGAGCCCTCTCCTAAACGGTTCGGAAAGTTTCTCGTCGAGGTAGAAAGCACCGTTGACTTTGGCGCAACCCGCGCCTGATTTCCCATGCACAGCGAGCAACCGGGCATCTCAGTGCGTGCGCCGGAACGTCCAAAGATTGCGTAGTAGCCTTCCTCCATGAGCTGGTGTTCGTCCATGCGGGTGGGCGGACAAATCCACATACGCGCCGCCACACCTCCCGTGTGCTGGTCGAGCAACTTGCCAGTGGCACGGAAGTGGCCAATGTTGGTCATGCAACTGCCAATGAACACTTCGTCGACCTGATCGCCGGCGACTTGACTGAGGAGACGTGCATCGTCTGGATCATTGGGTGCGCAGACCACCGGCTCGTTGACCTGAGCAAGATCAATTTCGATCACGGCCGCATACTCCGCATCGGCGTCGGCTTGAAGCAGATCGGGGGTTTCGAGCCAGGTTTCCATGTTGCGCACGCGACGCTCCAAGGTTCGAGGGTCACCATAGCCCTCGGCGATCATTGCGCGCAGGAGAACCACGTTTGACTTCAAGTAACTGCCAATGGTGTCCTCTGATAATTTAATGGTGCATCCAGCAGCAGAACGCTCTGCGGAGGCGTCTGAGAGTTCAAACGCTTGCTCAACAGTCAGATCTTCAAGACCTTCGATCTCAAGGATACGGCCTGAGAAAATATTCTTTTTGCCTTTTTTATCGACCGTCAGCAGCCCTTTCTGAATGGCGTAGTAGGGAATAGCGTGCACAAGGTCTCGCAGAGTTATCCCAGGTTGCATTTCGCCTTTAAATCGCACGAGCACAGACTCAGGCATGTCGAGTGGCATGACGCCTGTTGCGGCGGCAAATGCGACGAGTCCAGAGCCTGCAGGAAACGAAATGCCCAGCGGAAAACGGGTGTGCGAGTCGCCCCCTGTACCAACAGTATCCGGCAATAACATCCGGTTAAGCCAGCTATGGATAATGCCGTCCCCGGGGCGCAGTGAGACGCCTCCGCGGTTGCGAATAAAGTCGGGTAAGGAGTGTTGCGTCTCTATGTCGACGGGTTTTGGGTAGGCCGCGGTGTGGCAAAAGGACTGCATGGTAAGGTCCGCAGAGAACCCCAGACAGGCCAGATCTTGCAGTTCATCGCGAGTCATGGGCCCCGTGGTGTCTTGAGAGCCAACCGTCGTCATTTTAGGTTCGCAGTAAGTCCCAGGACGCACACCCGCAACACCGCAGGCGCGGCCTACCATTTTCTGCGCCAGCGTGAAGCCTGCGTCAGTATCGGCTGGCATTTCGGGTGTTCGGAAGAGCGTACTCTCTCCAAGTCCCAGTGCGTCTCTTGCCTTTGCCGTTAAGCCGCGGCCGATGATCAGGTTTATTCGGCCACCCGCACGTACTTCATCGAGCAACACGTCCGAGCGCAGCTCAAACTCTGAAATCACATCGCCGGCATCATTAAGCACTTGTCCGTCATAGACTCTAATGTCGATGATGTCTCCCATCGCCATCTTCTCGACAGGCGCCTCAAAGACGAGCGCCCCCGCGTCTTCCATGGTGTTGTAAAAAATAGGCGCGATCTTTCCACCGATGCAGACACCACCCATCTGCTTGTTGGGCACCCCTGTGACGGGCTGTCCAAAGTACCAGAGCACGCTATTTGCTGCTGACTTTCGTGAAGACCCCGTGCCGACGACATCGCCGACAAACGCTACCGGCAATCCGCTCGCTCTTACGGCGTCGATTTGAGCCATGGGGCCCACGTTGCCGTGTTCCTCTGGCTCCAGGCCCTCGCGCGTCATTTTGTACATCGCGCGAGCGTGCAGTGGAATATCGGGGCGAGACCACGCATCCGGAGCGGGAGAAAGATCGTCTGTATTGGTCTCCCCAGTCACTTTGAACACGACCATCTTGAGAGATTCGGGCAGCGTTTCACGGCGGGTAAACCACTCCGCATCTGCCCAAGACTGCATTACTTCTTGCGCGTATTTATTACCGTCTTTGGCGAGGCTGGCGACATCATAGAACGCGTCAAACATCAGCAGTGTGTGCTTGAGTTCTGTGGCGGCGAGGCCTGCGAGATCGGTATCTTTCAACAGCGTCACGAGTGTTTCAATATTGTAGCCGCCGTGCATATCACCGAGTAAATCAATCGCCTTCGCTTTATCGATAATCGGGCAGTCGACTTTGCCTAGGGCAATGTCGGATAGGAAAGCGGCCTTCACGTAGGCGGCCTCATCCACGCCGGGCGGCACGCGACTCGAGATCAGGTCGAGCAAATAAGACTCTTCGCCACTTGGAGGCGCTTTAAGCAGTTCGACAAGGTCAGCAACTTGCTGCGCTGACAATGGCTTCGGTGGAATATTAATAGCTTCACGGTCGGCTACGTGATTTCGATAAGCTTCAAGCACGGAATTTTC
Organism: Halieaceae bacterium; assembly: GCA_018666295.1. GTDB lineage: Bacteria > Pseudomonadota > Gammaproteobacteria > Pseudomonadales > Halieaceae > Luminiphilus. Next base: position 6,378 of record JABIZW010000248.1, on the reverse strand, counting down.
CTCTTCCCCAGAATGTGTGACGGCGTCGGCTCGGTGTTTTTAAGCGCGCCCTTTTTTGTGGCGCAGAAATTATAGCTTGTGACCAGGTCTGTCGACAGCGATTCGATCAATTCTGTGCATTCATGCGGTGTTTATCCTAGACTCTCGCGTCATGTCGACGGGTAATTCTCCTCAAATTAATCTCGAACCCATACGAACACCCTGCATTGGTGTGTGTTCGACGGGCATTGGTGACAGTGTGTGCCGGGGTTGCAAGCGCTTCAGCCATGAGGTGATTGACTGGAACGGGTACACCCAAGAGGAGAAGCGCTTTGTTGACAAGCGGTTATCGGGGTTTTTGTCACAAGCATGTGCGCTTAAATGTACGGTGACGGACCGTGAGCTATTGAAATGGCAGTTGGATACACAGCAAGTGCGCTATGCTGCTGACCACGATGAATATTGCTGGCTATTTCAGCTCCTGCGCGCGGGCGCAGGTCAAATAAAAGATGCCAGCAAGTACGGGTTTAGAGTGCACGGTGAGTGGGCGGACCTGACGCTTTTACAACTGCGCGATCAGATCGATGAGGACTTTTGGGTGCTGTCTACCGCGCACTATGATCGCTATCTGGCGACCCCCGACCTTTTTGCCGGAAAATGACGAAACAAGACGAATAACGATGACCGACTTATCCCGTATCTACGACTTCCTACCCTGCAGAACACCCGCGTCTTGGGTGGAGGTTGCGGTTGAGTCCTTACCTGTTTTACTCATCGATCACGCAAACTGCGAGAAAAAAGCTGCGGCGACGGCCATGAGCCTGATGCACCGTTATACAGAAAACACAGCTTTGTTAAATAAGATGTCGCGGCTGGCCCGGGAGGAGTTGCGTCACTTTGAGCAGGTACTCAAGCTCATGACACAGCGCGGCATTCGATACGAGACAGTCACTGCGTCACGGTATGCTCAGTCGCTGCACACCAGTGTGAGGAAAAAGGAGCCGCACAAGCTTGTCGATACGTTGATTGTGGGTGCGCTGATTGAGGCACGATCTTGCGAGCGTTTTGCAGCGCTGGCGCCACACGTCGATCGAGAGCTCAGTGACTTTTATGGCTCGCTTCTGAAAAGCGAATCGCGTCACTTCAGTGACTACCTTGCGCTTGCACACAAAGTCGAGTCTTCCGCCGCCGTCGCTGAGAGGCTAGACGTATTTCGAGTATTAGAGAAGCAGCTAATTGAAGGCGAGGACATGGAGATGCGTTTTCATAGTGGCGTCCCCGCGCTGTAACTAAAGTGGAAATTGCTCGAGCGCTAACGTAGCTCCGTCGTCGCGCAAGCACCAGCCGGTAGACGTCCAGTCGCCCAAGACAATGCGCTCCGCATCAGCCAGACGGTGACGCTGGGGTCTGTGCGTGTGGCCGTGTATTAAACGAGTCACACAATGTCGCTCGAGGGCGTCCTCGACCGCCAGGTCGTTGACGTCCATAATGTCTTCTGCCTTGTTACTGGCCGCATTCATGCTCATGGCGCGCAGTTGCTGAGCCAACGCACGACGTTCCTCGAGGGGTTTTGCTAGCATTTCCGCCTGCCACTGGGGACTGTGAACAAGCGCTCTGAATTTGAGGTAGTCGGTGTCGTCAGTGCACAGTGTATCGCCGTGCATCAGCAGCGCTTGCGAGCCTGCGACCTCTACACAGACCTCGTCTTCGAGCCGCGTGCCACCAAACTGTGACAGGTAGTTTCCGCCTAGTAAAAAATCTCGATTACCAGGGGTAAAGAAAATACGTGTCCCCCGCTGAGCACGTGCAGTTAATGCGTGGGCGAAACGTTTCGCAAGATCGCTGTTATCGTCATCACCAATCCAGGCTTCAAAAATATCGCCCAATAAAAAAAGGCGAGAGATCTCACCTTCGTTATTTAGGAATCGATAGAAACCTTGCTCGATATGCGCCGTCTCTTCACTCAGATGCAGATCACTGACGAAGAGGGTGTTGGCCATTATGCGTCAGCGAGTACCGACACGGACTCGATAACAATCGGGTCGTTGGGTACGTCCTGGTGACCTGCTTGGCTGCCTGTGGGCACGACGCGAATCTTATCGAGCACGTCTTCGCCGGCGACCACACGACCAAATACCGCATAGCCCCAGCCCTGCATGTTTTCGCCCGAAAAATTTAAGAAGTCGTTGTCAGAGACATTGATAAAAAACTGTGCAGTGGCCGAGTGTGGGTCCATTGTTCGCGCCATGGCGACCGTGCCACGGTCATTTTTAAGCCCGTTGTTTGCCTCGTTTTGGATCGGATCGTTTGATGTTTTCTGACTCATATCCGCGTCGAATCCGCCACCTTGAATCATAAAGTTGTTAATCACGCGATGAAAAATAGTGCCGTCGTAGTGCCCGCTTTCTGCGTATGCTACAAAGTTGGCCACCGTTGCGGGCGCCTTGTCTCCGTCTAATTCGAGTGTCATGTCACCGAGAAGAGTTTTTACTAATACGCGTGTCATTGCCATGCCGGATACCGTCTATAAAATGGGAAAGCGCGGATCATACAGGGTCGTTCAAAAGCATTCGAGTAAATTACTACCAGCCTCGTGCGCTTAAGTGCAACTGACTTGATCCCCATCACTTGATAAACTCGCGCCTCGTAGAAAGGTCAGGCCCATGGATACAGAACTTCGCAGCAATTTTCTGAGAACCCAAATTCAAAGTGATCTTGATCAGGGGCTCGTCGATCGGGTCGTCACGCGGTTTCCGCCAGAACCCAATGGTTTTCTCCATATCGGTCACGCCAAGTCAATTACTGTGAACTTTGGCTTGGCGCAGCAGTACGGTGGTCGCTGTAATCTTCGGTTTGACGACACGAATCCTGAAAAGGAGAGCCAGACCTTTATAGATGCCATTGAGGAGGATGTTCGGTGGCTGGGTTACGAGTGGCAGGGTGAAACCCTTTACGCGTCGAGCTATTTTGGTCAGTTGTTTGAATGGGCAGTCTTTTTGATCGATACCGGAAGAGCCTATGTTTGCGATTTGAGTGCTGACCAAGCACGAACCTATCGTGGAACGCTCACCGAGCCTGGGAAAAACAGCCCCTATAGAGACCGAACAGTCGAAGAAAATAGGGCGTTGTTCGAAGCGATGCGAGCGGGAGAGTACCAAGATGGTGCACGCGTGTTGCGGGCAAAGATTGATATGTCATCACCGAACATCAATCTCCGCGATCCCACGCTGTATCGCATTCGTCGCGTGACCCACCATCAGACGGGCGACGACTGGGTGATCTATCCCACTTACGATTTTGCACACGGGCAAGAGGATGCGATTGAGGGGATTTCACATTCAATTTGCACGCTTGAGTTTGAAGATCATAAGCCGCTTTACGACTGGTTTATTGAGTGCTTGCCCGTTCCCTCGCGCCCCCGTCAATACGAATTTGCGCGTTTGAATGTCAATTACACGGTAACGAGTAAGCGAAAGTTAAAGTTACTGGTCGATTCAGGCGCCGTCGCCGGCTGGGATGATCCTAGAATGCCGACAATTGCCGGTATGCGTCGCCGCGGTTACTCACCCGAGGCGTTGCGGCACTTTTGCGAGGAGGTGGGGACGTCACGCTCGGACGGTGTGGTCGACGTCGGTATGCTTGAGAGCGCCGTGCGTAATGATCTCAATGTCCGCGCACCACGTGCCATGGCGGTACTGAATCCACTGGCGCTTGAGCTCACAAATTTAGCGGCAACTGAGATATTGAGTGTTGCGAATCATCCCGCGGACGAGACTATGGGTCGAAGAGAGGTCACCCTGAGTCGCAACATTTGGATCGATCGGGAGGACTTTAGACAGGAGGCTAACAAGAAATTTAAACGCCTCGTGGTGGGTAAACGGGTTCGGCTGCGCGGCGGTTATGTGATCGAGGCAGAGCGTTGCGACGTGGATGTCCACGGCGAAGTTACGAAGGTTTACGCCACCGTGGTCCCTCAAACGCTTGGTGAAGATCCGGATGACGGCGTCAAGGCGAAAGGCGTAATTCATTGGGTCGATCAGTCGAATGCTGTCGAGGCCGAAATTCGCAGTTATGACCGGTTATTTGCGGTTTCAGATCCCTCTAGCGCCGAAGATTTCGATCAAGTGATTAATCATAATTCGTTGACGACAGCCACGGCTTTTCTCGAGGCTTCGTTGGCGCATGCAGTCCCTGAGGCACGTTATCAGTTTGAACGCGAGGGCTATTTTATTGCGGATCGTTATGACCACAGTAACGAGCAACCTGTATTCAATAAAGTGATTGGTTTGCGCGATACGTGGGTGACTAATGACTGAGCTTTTTCTGACGAACAGTGAGAGTGGCGTTAAAGCGGTATTTACGCCTGTTGATGCAACGCATATCAAATTCTATGTCTGCGGCCCGACGGTGTACAACCTGGCGCACATTGGAAATGCACGCCCCGTTGTCGTCTTTGATACCTTATTTCGGGTTTTGCGGAGCCTTTACCCAAAGGTGACGTACGCGCGCAACATCACAGACATTGACGATAGAATCATCACTGCTGCTAAAGAGCGAGGCACTGATATTTCGACCGTCACGCAAGAGTTTACAGGGAAGTTTCGAGAGGACATGTGCGCACTCAATGCGCTGCCGCCGACATTAGAGCCACAGGCGACAGAGAACGTCGGTGCGATGCTTGATCTTGCCCATCGTCTTATTGACCGCGGACATGCCTACGAGGCCGAGGGTCACGTGTTATTCGACGTCACGTCTATGCCCGACTACGGCGCACTCAGTGGACGTAATCTCGACGACATGTTGGCAGGTGCTCGCGTTGAGGTCGCGTCTTACAAACGACATCCGGGTGATTTTGTGTTGTGGAAGCCCTCCAGCGATGACGAGCCGGGTTGGGAGAGTCCTTATGGGCGCGGACGGCCGGGGTGGCATTTAGAGTGCTCGGCTATGATTCACGATCATCTCGGCGACAATATTGATATTCATGGAGGTGGGCGAGATTTGATCTTCCCACACCACGAGAACGAGCGCGCGCAAAGCTGTTGCGGTTATGACGATGACTTTGTTGGTATTTGGATGCACAACGCCTACGTCGATATGAACGGGGAAAAGATGTCCAAGAGCCTCGGCAATGTCAAAACGGTGCGAGAACTTCTGGACCACTATGCGGGCGAGACACTGAGGTTCGCACTATTGTCGGCCCACTACCGATCGCCACTTAACTTTTCTGAGCAACTTCTCAGTAGTGCACAGTCCACCTTAGACAGCTTTTACTTGGCGTTGAGAAATGCCGGTGATGTCGCCGCTCAAGCCTCGCCGGTTGAGACGTCACCGGTATTTAGAGCGCTGCTGGATGACCTCAATTCGCCTGCCGCGATCGCCGAGCTGCACCAATTGGCAAAAGCCTTGAACAAGTCAGGCGGAGACGCGCGCGTGGCCGCTAAGAGCGCTTTGCTTGCCGGAGGTGCCGCTCTCGGAATTCTCTCGAATGACCCTGTTGCGTGGTTCGAGCTTAGGGGAACGGAGACCTTATCAGCAGACACAATTGAGACGCTTTTAACAGAACGCACAAGTGCGAAGGCGGCAAAAGACTTTGCGCGCGCAGACGCCATTCGTGACGAGCTGAATAATTCGGGCGTTGTTATTGAAGACAGTGCATCGGGCTCGACGTGGCGAAGAGCCTAGTCAAATAGTCGTCTAGCGACGTGAGTGATCGATCCGAGATAAAAAGTCGAGCAGTATTCGATTGACCTCATCGGGAGCCTCTTCCGCAGTCCAATGGCCAACATTCGGCAGCTCTTTGGCAATGACTAGGTTTTCGTAGTTCTTTTTGACATGCTCTAAAAAGCTCGTACTCAGAGGGACGAAGTGACTGACTGGATCCAGCTCTCCGGTAATGAAAAACGCGGGTTGTGAAATCTTCGTGTCGCTCAGGTGTGCGAGCTGCTCCCAATCGAGGTTCTGTGCCCGATAACGGTTGTAAGGACCGCGTTTTCCACTGAGTTGAAATTGGCTGACGAGGTAATCAAGATCTGTCTGTGAAAACCAGTCGGGGAAAGTCTCAAAGTGCGTCATACCGTCGAGCAGTTTGGCATCGGCGGCTTTAAGACCCAGAAATCCACCTTGTTTATTGTGGTGTTGATGTCTCATGCCGCGAGCATCGATTGCGGTATAAACGAGGAACAGCGATGTCTCCAAATCAGCCTCGAACTCGGCCTCAGCCGTGCCTTCATTGAGAAAGTACAGCTGATAGAAAAATCGGTCCTCATAAATCGCTCGCCACAAATCCAGAGTCGGTAGCGGGGGGCGTGTTAAGTGGGGAACTGATAACGAGCCGGTAGCATAAACGCGCTCAGGGGAGAGCAGGGCCGTCGTGAGAGCGATTGGACCACCCCAGTCATG
>JABIZW010000223.1 GCA_018666295.1 Halieaceae bacterium | reverse complement strand
GCGCGTCAAACGCTGAGCATCGGCGCCATTGCGCTGAATATAAATTCGTCCCATAGATTCGAATACAATCGATCTTGAGTCAGGACTCTGTGTCCCAAATCGGGGCATGGTGGTCGTCAAGGTGTCTGGTGCAACGTCAACGGCGACCTCAACGGCGGGGTAAGCGGTGCGACTGTCATTGACCGAGAACGGGATGTTTTTTATCGCTCCTGAGGCGACGTTGACGCGCCAAATTTTCCCTTTAGACCAATAAATAATTGTTTTCCCATCGGGCATCCACGCCATGGTGGGGTAGGCCCCTTGAACGGCCCAGGTCTCCTGCATGTCGGGATCCAGATCGTCTACGAGCATGGTTTGTTCACCGGATTCGAGATTCAAGACGAACAATCGGGAGGCCGCTCTCACTCTTTTGACAAAGGCAAGCGATTTGCCGTCTGGTGAGGGTGTGGGTCTCACGGCGCCACCGGCACCTCCGACGACTTTCTCGATTTCCCCAGTCTCCAGGTCGTAGCGTTTGATGGCCATGACCTCGCCATTACTGTCTTCGTGATAGATGAAGGTATTACCGGGTGTGGTGTTTTGAATAAAAAAGACTGACCGCCCATCGGCGCTAAAGGTCGGCTCCCCAAGCTCTTTTTGAAACGAGGGAGTTGGCTTTTCAACCAGTACAGAGCCCTGCAAATTAGTGCGTTCGAGGGACTGCGCTAGACGTGCGTCATACAACCATATCTCGCCGGTTCCGAGTGAACGAGAGGTGGTGAAGTGCTTCTTCGCTGCTAAGTAGTGCCCCGAGGGATGCCACGTGGGGTTGTTGAGAAGCCGAAAGCGCTCGTGTGTTATCTGTTGCTTGTTCTCTGGATTGGCGATCTCCATTGCCCAAATGTTATCGGCACCGTCTCGGTCGGACGTGAACGCTAAAAACCGGCCGTCTGGACTGTACTGTGGTTGAACTTCCCACGCGTGACCGCTCAGCAGCGGGGAGGCTTCACCGCCCTCAATGGGAATCTCGTAAATGTCACCCAGCAAATCAAATGCAATCCGCTTTCCGTCGGGCGAAACATCGAGATTCATCCACGTGCCTTGATCAACAGACAGCGCAATTTCCTGAGCACGGGCTGAGTAATTGGGTGCGGAGACGTCCCACCCGACCGGCGCCTCTGCAATAGTGCGTTCGCCGTCACTCGCAAGCGTCGCCGGTGCGAAAATTAGAGTTGTTAAAACAAGAGGAGCCAGAGAGAGACGCGCAATACACATACTAAACCAACCGTTGTCGTAATCGTTACAGAGACCTATTAGGTATCACAACGGACATTAGTTTTCGACGTTCACGTGCGTTGTCGATGCTCAAATCACTCTGATCTGTGGGAGAAAGACGAATAGTCTGGTCTTGGGCCGCCACAAATGCGGCTGTGGTTGTTGTCTAGGTCGCTTTTTGAGTACTACAGTGAGTGTGAATAGGTGATGAAGAGGTAACTTGCCAAATGCTATCAACGCTCGACTGGTCCGTGGTGGCCACCTACCTCATTGCGCTTGTGACACTCAGTGTTTATCTGTCGGGTCGACAAGAGACCGTCGAGGATTATTTTGTTGCCAATAACAGCGGTGGGCCCATTAGTATTGCGCTGTCGGTCATGGCGACACAGTGCTCGACCAACAGTATTTTAGGCGCACCGGCGTTTGTTGCGTTCGTCGCAGGCGGGGGCTTAGTGTGGCTGCAGTACGAACTCGCCTTACCTTTGGCAATGACTTTTATCGCTGTATTTTTAATGCCTATTTTTCACCGTCAGCGCTTGGTGTCCGTCTATTTATACCTGGGTAGACGATTTGATGCACAGACCCAGCTGTTGATCAGTGGCCTGTTTCAGTTGTCGCGCGCGGCGGTCGCGGGCATCACCGTTTACGGCGTGGCGAGTATGATCGCAATTGTCACGGGTCTCTCGTTTGCACAGTCGGTCCTGCTGTTTGGTCTCATCACTATTGTCTATGACGTTTTGGGCGGCATTCGGGCTGTCATTATCAGTGACGTGATTCAAATGGTGATTCTGACGGGCGTTCTGATCTACCTGGCGGTGCTGTTAATTGGCGGCGCAGGAGGCTTAGAGGCCACGCTTGAGCAGCTCTCGCTGGATCGTCGGGCGGCACTGTCCTTCCAACATCATGGACTCGGAGACGGCCACGACTTTGCATTTTTACCCATGCTTGTCGGCGGATTTTTTCTTTACGTTGCGTACTATGGCTGTGACCAGAGTCAGGTCCAACGCCAACTCTGTGCAAGCAGTCAGGACGATACTCAGAAAGTGCTTATTATCAATGGGCTTTTGCGGTTCCCATTGGTGCTGCTGTATTGCCTCATTGGCGCTGGACTGGCGGCCTACGCTGGAACGCATCCTGACTTTATTGCGTCTCTGCCATTAATGAACGAGTCGCCCAATTACAATATGGCGCTTCCCGCGCTCTTCGGACGTGAGTTGCCAGTGGGCGTGATCGGTTTAGCGGTGGTGGCTTTACTGGCCGCCGCCATGTCTTCACTCGACTCTGTCATTAATAGCCTATCCGCAACGACGCTGAAGGATTTCGTTAAACCCTGGATGGGCGAGCGTATTGGAACGCCGGCGCAAGAACTTGTTTGGGGACGAATGTTGACGGTGTGCTGGGGGCTGTTTGCACTGATCACGGCTTTTTTCGTCGACGACATAGCCTCGACCGTCATTGTCGCCGTTAACAAGGTGGGGTCCCTCATTAACGGACCGATTTTAGGTGTTTTCTTGCTGGGTTTGCTGACACGCAGCGCTACCGGGCAGGGCGCAAGAATAGGCTTTGTCGCCGGCCTCGTGACCAATGCAACCCTCTGGGCGGCTGTGCCCTCTGTCTCGTGGTTGTGGTGGAATGTGATTGGACTGGGTGTGACTATGGTGATCGGCTTG
>JABIZW010000220.1 GCA_018666295.1 Halieaceae bacterium | reverse complement strand
AGAGGCAAGGGTGTGCAGCCGGTTCGCGGCGGTCCTGTTGGTGATTTATTGTGCCGTGCCGTGGTTGAGACGCCGGTCAATCTTAATGCCGAGCAGAAAGAACTCTTGGATAAGTTCCGAACCAGCTTGGGTGCTGCTGGAGAGCAATCGCCGCGTCAATCAAGTTTTTTTGACGGCGTGAAAAGCTTTTTTGAGGGGCTAAACGGATGACACTTCGGGTCGCGGTCACCGGTGCTGGTGGTCGAATGGGCCGCGCTGTTGCGCAGGCAGTTCTGTCTGATGTAAACGCCACCTTAGTGAGCGTCTGTGCACGTCAGTCTAGCGATCTGGTTGGCCAAAGCGTCGCATCGGTATTGGGTACTGATATTGCTGATCTGCGCATTGGTGGCACGCTTGATTTGAATAATGTCGATGTTGTTATTGATTTTACATTGCCCGAATCCAGTCTTGCGTACGCTCAACAGTGCGCGGTGGCCGGGGTTCCGATTGTAATGGGCACCACGGGTTTCACAGATGAGCAGCGAGCGACGTTAGACGAGTGCTTAGGCTCAGTAGCGAGCTGTCGCGCTGCAAACTTCAGTACCGGCGTTAACCTCGCGTACCGGCTACTCGAGCTGTCGGCCAAGGTGCTGGGCGATGCTGATATTGAAATTCATGAGGCACACCATAAGCATAAAATTGACGCGCCTTCGGGCACGGCGCTGGCCATGGGTGACGCAATTGCTCAGACGATGGGCGCTGACCTGAGTCAGGTGGCGCGATACGATCGCGCGTCAAATCGTGAGCCGGGGACGATTGGGTTTTCCGTCACGCGTGCAGGCGATATTGTTGGTGAGCACACGGTGTTGTTTGCCTCAGAGGGCGAGCGGCTTGAAGTCACACACAAAGCCAGCAGTCGCAGCGCATTTGCAACCGGTGCACTCAGAGCCGCGCATTTTATAGCCGACAAGCCAGCAAATTCTTACACCATGGCCGACGTTTTGGGCCTGTCGTAACGAGGAGTTCATATGCACGTTGTTGATATCGACGAAAATAATGCTCAGCAATACTTGATCGATGAGTCGTTTAATCGACCGGTCGTCGTCGATTTCTGGGCCGATTGGTGTGCGCCGTGCAAACAACTCATGCCACTCCTTGAAAAGCTCGCCGACGAATACGCCGGTGCCTTTCTTTTGGCCAAGATCAATGCTGATGAGCAACAAGGTATCTCTGGTCAGCTGGGCGTGCGGAGCCTGCCGACGGTAATGGTGTTTAAAGATGGCCAGCCGGTAGACGGTTTCGCTGGTGCACAGCCAGAGACAGCGGTGCGTGAATTACTACAAAAGCACTTGCCCTCGCCATGGGATGCGAAAGTGGCAGAGGCCACGGAGCTCCTTGATCAGGGCGATACTGCGGGCGCCGTTGGACTGCTGCGAAGTGCGTGGGAAGAGTCCAACAAGTTGCTAGAGATTACATTGGCCTATGCGGGTGCGCTGTTAGAAGCCAATCGTTTGGATGATTCCGAGGCCGTATTGAATGAGGTTCGCTTAGTCGATAGAGACGCCCTCCATGAGCAACTCATGGCGCAGATTGAGCTAAAGCGAGTCGCCGGAAAGTCGCCCGAAATAGCCGCGCTTGAGGCCGAGCTCTTGGCGGATGAAGGGGATCATGCTGTCAGAGTCAAGTTGGCGGTGCAGTTGACGACCGACGCTCACCATCGCGATGCGCTGGATCATTTATTGACCGTGTTGCGAGCAGACCGCGACTGGAATAACGGCGAGGCCAAGCGCTTGTACCTCGACACGATTGCCTCAATTGGAAAGGGTGATCCCTTGGCCGCAGAGTATCAGCGTAAACTCTTTTCTATACTGTATTAACGCGTGGAGAACGCACGGGCGTCATATCACCTTTTTCTTGCAAAAAAGTACCAAAACGCCTAGATTCTCCCCGTTGAAAAAACCTACTCAAGGTTCAAATTCGTCGGCATTCCTCGACGAACGCACACTCACGGGAGCATAGACAATGGATATTGCATTAGCGGCCGAAGACCTCGCGTTTCGCGACGAGGTCTGCAACTTCCTCGACACAGAATTCGATGCTGAGATGCAGGCACACCTGAAATCTAAGGGTACTACGGGAATGGTTGCGTGGCAGCGAAAGCTGCACGCCAAGGGTTGGGTTGCGCCGAACTGGCCCGAAGAGCACGGTGGTACGGGCTGGACAGCGACACAGAAGTACATCTGGGAGTCAGAGCGATCACTGCGCGGTATTCCCGACGTCGTCCCTTTTGGACTCGTTATGGTGGCGAATGTGATTATGGGATTTGGCTCTGACGAGCAGAAAGAGTATTTCTTGCCGCGGATACTGAACAGCGACGACTGGTGGTGTCAGGGGTATTCAGAGCCCGGTTCCGGTTCTGACTTGGCGAGCTTGAAGACAAAAGCAGAGCGCGACGGTGATGACTTTATTATTAACGGCGCCAAGATTTGGACCACCTATGCTCAACATGCTGACTGGATTTTCTGTCTGGTTCGGACCGACAACAGCGGTAAGAAGCAAGAGGGTATTACCTTCATCTTGGTGGACATGAAGTCCGAAGGCATCAAGGTTAATCCGATTATCGGCATCGATAACGAGCACAACCTTAATGAGGTTGAGTTTAACAACGTCCGAGTGCCTGCGAAGAATGTCGTGGGCGAGGTCGGAAAGGGTTGGACTGTTGCAAAGGCGCTGCTGGCTCACGAGCGCACTGGCATTGCAGGTGTTGCTGACATTAAACGCACGATGCGTCTGATTAAAGACGCCGCTGCCAAGGAAACCAATGGTGGTCAGCGCATGTTAGACGATGCTGGATTCCAGCAGCGTATGGCTGATATTGAAGTCGAACTGATGGCGCTTGAGTTTACCGAGCTGCGCACGCTGGCGACGATGGCCGCGGGTGGATTCCCCGGTCCAGAGTCCTCGTTGCTGAAGATTAAAGGCACCGAGCTCCAGCAGGCGACGCAAGAGCTTCGTATGGAATTGGCGGCCTACTACCAAGGCGTCTTACCGACCAACATGGATCCGAGCGTTTTAGGGCATGAGTTTGGTTCTGACGCACGACGGGCCTTTATGTACGGTCGTGCAGCAACCATTTACGGCGGTTCTAATGAGGTCCAAAAGAACATCATCTCCAAGTATGTACTTGGTCTCGAGTAAGGACAGATTCCTGACGGAGCAATGACACTATGAACTTCGATTACACAGAAGAGCAACAAATGGTCCGCGACTCGATCGCGAGATTTGTACAGGACGATTACGACTGGGACACGCGCCGTGCCATTGTGGACGGCGCAGAAGGCATGAGTCGCGATAATTGGCAAACCTTTGCCGAGCTGGGGTGGTTATCTATTCCCTTTGCAGAAGCCGACGGCGGCTTTGGTGGCAGCGTCATCGATTTGTCGGTGGTTATGGAGGAGTTGGGTAAAGGTCTTGTTGTTGAGCCCTTTTTCCCAACGGTCGTGCTGTTTGGCGGTTTAGTGTCGCGTGCCGGCGATGAGGCGCAGCGCACATCCATTCTTGAGGGTGTGATTGGCGGTGAGACTCTGGGTGCGTTTGCTTACGTTGAACGTCAGAGTCGCTATGCACTCAATGACTGTAAGACGTCTGCCACGTCCAGCGGCGACGGGTACACGTTGAACGGTGAAAAGGTTGTTGTTTTTAATGGTGAGAACGCGGACAAACTGGTCGTACTGGCGCGCACATCCGGTGAGCAGTTCGACGCGCATGGGTTGTCGCTGTTCTTGGTCGATGCGAACGCGCAAGGGGTGTCAAAAGTCTTGTACCCGATGATGGATGCGCAGCGGGTTGCCAACATTACATTTGATAACGTGCAGCTCGGTGCGGACGCCCTGCTTGGCGATGCAGGTTCGGCGCTCGAGGTGGTCAACGCGGTCATTCGCGACGCGTTATTAGCGCTTGCATCAGAAGCCGTGGGCATTATGGGGACGCTGAACGCGAAGACGCTTGAATACACAAAGACGCGCGAGCAGTTTGGTGTGGCGATTGGCTCTTTCCAAGCGCTGCAACACCGCATGGTAGATACCATGATGGCGTTCGAGCAGTCAAAGTCATTACTGTTTAAAGCGTTGTGTGAATACGAGATCGATCCGGCCTCTGCGGACACTACAATTCATGCCCTTAAAGTGCTGATCGATCGTAACAGCAAGCTGGTGTACGGCGAGGCAATTCAGATGCACGGCGGTATGGGTATTACCGATGAGTTGGATATCGGTCACTACGCGAAACGATTGATGATGATTAATGCGACGCTCGGCGATGGTTCATTCCACCGCAGTAAGTTCATTGAGCAGACATACGCCGCTTAATCATGAAGATTTTGGGAAAAGTCTGTGTGGTGACGGGCGGCGCCAGTGGCATTGGTCAGGCGCTTGCGCGTCGCTTCGTTAATGAAGGGGCTGAGGCGGTCATTATTGCCGATCTTAATGGTGACGCGGTATCGGCCGTTGCCACTGAGATTGGCGCCCAGTCGTTCGCGGTCGATGTGCGCGACGAGAGTGCCATTGCGGCCATGGTGGCGGCAGTAGAAGCTGAGTTTGGGCGTATCGATCTGTTTTGTTCCAACGCAGGCATTTTAGGTGTCGACGGTGCGCCTTGGTGGGCCACAGGTGCTGAAAACGATCTGTGGCAGCGCATGTGGGAAATTCACGTCATGTCGCATGTCTACGCCGCCCGTGCGTGTTTGCCCGCCATGATCGAACGCGGTGACGGGTACTTCCTCAACACTGCATCGGCGGCAGGCTTGCTCGCTCAGATCGGCTCAGCGCCTTATTCAGTGACGAAGCATGCGGCAGTTTCATTTGCCGAGAGCCTCGCTATTACGCACGGCGATGACGGGATTAAGGTGAGCTGCCTGTGTCCGCAGGCGGTAGACACTGCGATGACAGCGGGGACTGAGGGCGGCGGTGTCGCCGGTGTTGACGGCATGTTGTCGGCTGAGGCTGTTGCTGAGGCCGTGATCCTTGGGCTCGAGGCGGAGTCTTTTTTGGTGTTACCGCACCCCGAGGTTGAGGATTATCGCCAAAATAAAGCACGAAGCTACGACCGATGGCTCGGTGGCATGCGTAAGTTAAGACGTCTGTTCACGGATCCGGCTGGCCAGTAGACTTCCTGGCATGGACAAACAGTCCCGGCTAGCCCGCACAATTTTAAATGGCTTTATTGCCTACTTCGCTGAGTTTGAGAATATAACGCTCTCAGCACGCACGCGATTTGAAAATGCGGAATGGCGTGCGACCCAAGAAGCCTCAATGCGTCGCATCGACATTTATAAAATGCAGGTGCTCGAGACACTCGAGGTCGTTCAGTACATTGCAGCAGATCGCGTTGATGATCTTGCGTTTTGGACTGAGACGCGTGATCTCTATGCGCAGCTTGTTCGTGGGATGACGAACTTTGAGATTGCTGAAACGTTTTACAACAGCATCTTCAATGCCGTCTTTGAGCACCGTTGGATTCGAGACGACTATGCGTTTGTTTTTTCGCCTCAAGGCGATATGCCACCGGTAGATGTTCGCCGAGTTTTGAACCAGTACCGCACGAAGGGAGACATTAAGGCGGCGGTCGCGAATTTACTGCACGACTACGGTGTCTCTCTGCCGTTTGAAGATATTGACCGCGACGTGAATCGCGTGGCGACGGTGATGAGCGATGCAGTGTTGGCGGCCGGATTTGACGGTCAGGGCGACCTAGAGCTTCACGCACTGGAACACCACTTCTTTAGAAATAAGGCGGCGTATATTGTCGGCCGTATCGCCAGCAAAGGGCTCCAGATCCCTTTTGTGTTGCCGATGCTTCACACCGAGTCTGGTGAGGATGACCAGACTGTTTATCTGGACGCCTGCCTGTTGGGGTCCGACATTATTTCCAAACTGTTTTCATTCACGCGGACCTATTTTATGGTCGACGCGTCCATACCGTCTCAGTATGTCCTGTTTTTACAGCAGTTAATGCCACGTAAGGCGGTTTCAGAAATTTACAGTTGCCTCGGTCACCACCGTCACGGCAAGACGTATTACTTCCGTACAGCAACACGTCACATGCGTTCAACTGAGGATGCCTTCATTCCCGCGCCGGGGATTAAGGGCATGGTCATGGCTGTCTTCACGCTTGAGTCTTACGAATACGTTTTTAAGATTATTAAAGACCGATTTACGCCGCCCAAGGAGGTGACGCATCAGCAAGTGCGTGACAAATACCAGCTGGTGAAGCGATGGGACAGGGCCGGACGCATGGCGGATACGCAAGAGTTCGCGAATCTCGTTTTTGAGGCGTCGCGTTTTTCTGAGGAGCTCATGGACGAGCTGCGACAAACCTGTTCTTCGCAGCTTGAGGTCAACGGACGTGCACTCATTATTAAGCATTGCTATGTTGAGCGCCGCATGCAGCCGCTTAATCTTTACCTTAAGGACGCCACCGACGAGGAGGTTGATGCGGTAATGCTTGATTATGGCAACGCCATTAAAGAACTGGCTGCTGCGAATATTTTCCCGGGCGATATGCTCTTGAAAAATTTTGGGGTCACGCGACACGGACGAGTGGTCTTTTATGACTACGACGAAATTCAGCCGTTGCTGGAGGTGACGTTCAGAAAGATCCCACCGCCGCGCGATGAGTACGACGAGATGTCTGACCAACCGTGGTATTCGGTGGGCCCTAATGACGTGTTTCCAGAGGAGTTCCGGCTGTTCTTTTCAGGTAATGCGCGAGCGCGAAGAGCGTTTGATCAGTTCCATGATGATCTCTACGACGCCGGATTTTGGCTCAAGCTACAAGACAAGCTGCGCAACGGCTTCGT
>JABIZW010000217.1 GCA_018666295.1 Halieaceae bacterium | reverse complement strand
GCGGTGTTGCAGCCGCGACGCCGGCCTTTATTATGCTTTTTATCAGTGGCCTCGTCGGTGTTGGCGTAGCTCTGGTGTCTGGACGTTTGTCCACTTCTCGTCCTGACTCAGCGTAGGGTGGTGACCGCGCGACCTAAGTAAAACGACTCGTAAACCTCTGAATCATCCGTTAACCTCTCGCCTCGACTGTATGGAGCTGTACTATGAAATTTACGGGCACTGACAATTATGTAGCCACCGACGACCTCAGAATGGCGGTTGACGCCGCGGTCGCCCTACAACGGCCACTGCTAATTAAGGGAGAGCCAGGAACGGGCAAAACCATGCTGGCCGAGGAGGTCGCATCGGGTTTGGGAATGAGGCTTATACAATGGCACATTAAGTCGACCACCAAGGCGCAGCAAGGCCTCTATGAGTATGACGCGGTCTCGCGCCTCAGAGACTCTCAGCTGGGAGGCGAGGGTGTTCACGACATTGCCAACTACATTAAGCGCGGCAAGCTTTGGGAGGCATTCGATGCGGACGAGCAGGTCGTGCTACTCATCGATGAGGTCGACAAGGCCGACATCGAGTTCCCGAATGACTTGCTGGTCGAGCTCGACCGGATGGAGTTTTTTGTTTACGAGACGGGTGAGACGATCAAAGCACGCCATCGTCCCGTCATTATAATTACGTCAAATAACGAGAAGGAATTGCCAGACGCGTTCCTACGTCGCTGTTTCTTTCACTTCATAAACTTTCCAGATCGCGAGACCATGCGGCAAATCATTGATGTTCATTACCCGACGATCAAGCAAGATCTCGTACAAGAAGCCCTTGAGGTGTTCTTTGAGTTAAGGGGCATCCCTGGGCTCAAAAAGAAGCCATCGACCTCTGAGCTGATCGATTGGCTCAAGCTGCTTATGGCGGACGATATTCCGGATGAAGTCCTCAAGAATCGTGATCAGACAAAAGCCATACCGCCTTTGTACGGCGCGTTGGTTAAGAACGAGCAGGACGTACAGTTACTCGAACGACTGGCGTTTATGCATCGACGCGAGAGCAATCAGTAAGGAGCGCACCGATGCTGGTAAATTTTTTCCAGGCGCTCAAAGACGGTGGAGTTCCGGTAACGCCGAGGGAGCTGTTGGACCTATTGGCTGCCATGAATCAGCAGCTGGTGTTTGGCAATATCGACGACTTTTACAACCTATCTCGCGCCGTAATGGTGAAGGACGAGAAGTATTACGATCGTTTTGATCGCGCGTTCGGCCTTCATTTCAGAGATCTGGAAGGTGTTGATGATGTTATTGAAGCACTGATCCCAGACGATTGGCTCCGATCCGAGTTCGTCAAACAGCTCTCGGATGAAGATAAAGCGAAAATCGAATCATTGGGCGGCTTAGAGAAGCTGATTGACGAGTTTAAGAAGCGTCTAGAAGAGCAGGAAAAGCGTCACGAGGGCGGAAACAAGTGGGTCGGTACCGGCGGCACGTCACCGTTTGGCAATGATGGCTTTCATCCCGAGGGTATTCGTGTCGGGGGACAGGGTAAGAATAAAAAAGCCGTCAAAGTCTGGGATCGCCGAGATTTTAAAAATCTAGACGACGGCGTTGAAATCGGCACACGAAATATCAAGGTTGCCTTACGACGACTGCGTAAATTCGCAAGAACGGGATCAGCGGACGAGCTCGACTTGGACGACACCATCAGTTCGACCGCACGTAACGCCGGCCTGCTGGACATTAAGATGGTGCCCGAGCGCCATAACGCCGTGAAGGTCCTATTGTTTCTCGATGTTGGTGGCTCGATGGATCCGCACGTCAAGGTGTGTGAAGAGCTGTTTTCAGCTGCGAGAACCGAGTTTAAACATCTCAAGCATTTTTATTTCCATAACTTCCTGTACGACAACGTGTGGGAAAATAATATTCGGCGCCATAACCAACGGACGGCATTGCACGATGTGCTGCATAAGTTTGGGCACGATTACAAAGTTGTGATTGTGGGCGATGCTTCGATGTCACCGTATGAGATTGTTCAGCCCGGTGGCAGTGTCGAGCACTGGAACGAAGAGCCAGGTGCACTGTGGCTGGAGCGGTTACGCTCTACCTACGAAAAGTGTGTCTGGCTAAACCCTGTTCCTGAGGACGAGTGGCAATACACGCAGTCTATTGCTATTACGAATCAGCTGATGGAAGAGAAAATGTATCCGCTGACCTTAGGCGGGTTAGAGGATGCAATGGGGTTTCTTAGCAAATAACAGTGGTTCCACAAGACGAACACATTGGCTAGACTCAGAGATATAAAAACGACAGCTCTGAGGTTGTAACAATGTCCTATAAAAATGTAATCACCACTTTATTTGTCACGAGCCTGGTTGCCGCCTGCGGGGACACTGACGCCCCACAGACGCCTACCACTCCGAAAGTTGGGGACGCTCCCGCAAGCGTTGCCGCCGTCGACACTCAGAGAATTATGAATGCCGCTCAAGAGCCGGAGATGTGGTTGAGCTATGGCGGTTCGTACGACGAGACACGTCACTCATCGTTGGCGTCTATTAACGGCGATACGATTCAAGATCTCGGCGTGGACTGGGTTTACGAAATGGATAAACCGCGGGGGGCAGAAGCCACCCCGATCGTGGTGGATGGCGTCATGTATGTGACGGGCTCCTGGTCCGTTGTTTACGCCATCGATGCGAGAACGGGAAAAGAGTTGTGGACGTACGACCCAGAGGTATCGGGTGAAGATGCGGCTAAAGGCTGTTGCGATGTTGTCAATAGAGGGGTTGCTGTACATAACGGCAAGGTCTTTGTCGGCGTATTTGATGGTCGATTAGAAGCGCTCGATGCCGCGTCCGGTGAGGTGCTGTGGAGTAACGTTACAGTCGATCAATCAAAGCCTTATACCATTACGGGCGCGCCGAGAGTCTTCAAGAACAAGGTGATCATTGGAAACTCGGGCGCGGAGTTGGGTGTGCGAGGTTACGTCACCGCCTACAACGTCGAGAGCGGTGACCTCGAGTGGCGCTTTTATACGGTCCCCAACCCAAATAAAGAGCCTGATGGCGCTGCGTCAGATGCGATTTTTGCTGAGCTGGCGAATGACAGCTGGGGTGACACTGGCGCTTGGACAACCGACGGCGGCGGTGGCACTGCCTGGGACTCTATTGTCTACGACACAGTGAATGACCAGGTGCTCGTGGGCGTTGGAAATGGCTCGCCCTGGAATGCGTCTATACGCGACCCTGAGGGGGATTTTGGTGGTGCGTATGACAACCTATTCTTGTCCTCCGTACTCGCGCTTGACGCGGATACTGGCGCGTATCGGTGGCATTACCAGACAACACCGCGTGATCAGTGGGACTTTACGGCGACTCAACAAATGGTGCTTGCAGATCTTCCGCTTGGAGAAAATGGCGCGAGCCGCCGAGTGGTCATGCAGGCGCCCAAGAACGGCTTCTTTTACGTGCTTGATGCTCGAGATGGAGAGCTTTTGTCGGCGACACCGTTCTCTGAGCAGAATTGGACCACTGGCGAGATCGACGAGAATGGTCGGCCTGTGATCACTCAAGAGGCAATCGAACTGGACAATATGGTGGTTGTGCCTGGTCCCACAGGGGCTCACAACTGGCATCCGATGTCATTTAATCCCAAGACGGGTCTCGTCTACATCCCTACTAATCTCGCATTGCCCTACGTTTACGTTGATAACGATGCTGCCCGAAGTGCCAAGAGCCACTGGAATACGGGTTATGACTCAGCGTCAGCCTGGGCGTACGAATTCCCGAAAGGTACGATCGCTTATACGCAAACGCTCGATGGCGGAAGTCTTGTCGCTTGGGATCCGGTGGCAGGTGAGCCGGCTTGGATAGTACCTTTTCCCCAAGCCTTTAACGGCGGCACCTTGAGTACCGACGGAGGGCTGGTTTTTCAGGGAAATAAGCGGGGTGAGTTTGTCGCGTATGACGCTGAAACAGGTGAGCGCATGTGGACTCAGCGATTAGTGGGTGACGCAGCCGCAGCACCGATGACTTACGAACTCGACGGTGAACAATACGTGTCGGTGTTGTCGGGATGGGGCAATGTTTCCATGATGATTTACGGTGCGGCGTTGGAGAAGCCCGTGACTCCAGAGCCCGGACGCATTGTTACCATGAAACTCGGCGGTAAGGCCGAGCTTCCATCGCCGCTAGACTATTTAGTTGTCGAAAGTCCAAAGGCGCCGCTTGTCGGTGATGCTGAGACATGGCAGCTCGGTATGCAACGCTTTGCTGAGAACTGTCAGTTCTGTCACGGCGCCTACGCCATTAGCTCTGGCGTCATACCTGATTTGCGGTGGTCTGGCATATCGGCCAATGAAGACTCTTGGGCTGCCATTGTTCGCGATGGCGCACTTACCGACAACGGTATGGTGGGGTTCTCAGACATTATCGATGACGAAGAGATTGAGGCGATTCGACACTACGTGTTGCGACAGGCTTGGTTGGCTGTTGAGAACGGGACGGCAGATGCGCCAGAAGTTGCGGCTCTCGGCGATCAATAATGGGTCGTCGTCCGTTCCAAAGGCGCTCGTCTAATGCCTGTAAAACGCAACGAGCGCCGCTGTAACCGCCACATTAAGTGATTCAACGCCATTTTTCATGGGGATATGCAACGACAGATTGGCGGCTCTCATTGTTTGAGGGCTTGCGCCGTCCGTCTCGCCCCCCAAGACATAAACCGTCGCGGTGTCGGGGTGGTAGTCGAACAACGAAGTCTTTGCGCCCCCGTCCATAACGGCAATTTGAAATCCCCGACTTTGAAGTTCGGTGACGCAGCTTAAAGCGTCATCACATTGAACAATTGGGGCGCTAAAAACCGTGCCGGCTGAGGCTTTAATGACCAACGGGCCCAGTGCGGCGACTGACTTTTTTGGATAAAAAATTGCATCCACTCCTGCTGCACAACACGACCTGATTGTCATGCCAACGTTCTGCGGGTTAGTCACGCCGTCGAGAAGAACTCCTCTAAAGTCTGACGTTTTTTCAGTTTCAAGCGCACTTAAGAACGACGTCAACGAATTAAACTGGGGGCAAAACAAGTCCAACGCCACGCCCTGATCTTGCTTGCCGTTGCGTGAAATGCGAGAGAGCGAACCGCGGTCGTGTGTTTGAATATCCACGCCTCTAATTTTGGCTGCGCTCTGAATCTGCCTTACAATTTCTCCCGGCTTGTTACTCTGAGCCAGGTGCAGTTTCCTGGGCGTCAGTGAGGCGTCAGAAAGCGCCTCAAGCACAGGTTTTCGGCCGTAGATGGTGAGGGTTTGTGATAGGTCCATTTTTAGCGGTGTTCTCGAGAGAGAAAAGCCTTC
>JABIZW010000160.1 GCA_018666295.1 Halieaceae bacterium | reverse complement strand
TTGATTCACTGTGGTACAGACTCTCGCCCTGGGTGATCAGACGGTAGGCCGGCTCCATTCGTGACCAGCGTGTGTCTCGATCCATCGCGAAGTATCGTCCTTGCACGGTGGCGACTCGACCAACACCCAGTTCTTCAAAAACCTGATCGGCGCGCTTGAGCGACGGTGCAGCGCTGCGTGGGGGCATGTCTCGGCCGTCTAAAAAAGCATGTAAGTAAATGCGTGTTGCCCCGCGCGCGCGCGCGAGTCGCAGTGCCGCAAAAATGTGTTCCTCGTGGCTGTGAACGCCGCCGGGTGATAAGAGGCCCATTACATGAATCGCGCCGCCTGCTGATACAGCCGAGTCGATGGCCGCTGTGTACGCCGTATTGGTATTAAACGAGCCGTCTTTGATGGCCTGATCAATGCGCGTGATACTTTGATAGATAATGCGTCCAGACCCTAAGCTCATGTGACCGACCTCGGAGTTCCCCATTTGTCCATCGGGTAGCCCGACGTCCAAGCCTGATCCCGAAACGAGTGTCGATTCTCCCTGGTCCCACAGTCGGTCGAAGGTTGGCGTGTGTGCGTGGAAGATCGCATTGTTGTCTGGCTCCTCTCGGAAGCCGAACCCGTCTAAAATGACGAGTACCGTTGGCGAGAAAGGACTAGAAGACGATGACATAGGAATCCCTCAGGTAGAGATGACAAGTCTAGCCTGATGATTGTTATAGATCACCCTGTTGTCTGGTGATTGTGCTACTGGAGAGCCCTCTTTGAAGCACGTATACTCTCGCCTTTTCCTAGGTGCCCAACATGGGCAGAGAGCAAACCCGTGTCTTTTAGCCAATTTCTTATTTTTATTTCCGAGCAGTGGGTTTTGGTATTTGCGCTTTTGCTGTCGCTTAACCTTCTCCTGTTTACGGAGTCACGCAAAGCGGGCCCGGCCTTGAGCCCTCAGCAGGCGATTAATGTGACGAATAAAAACGGCGGTATCTTTTTGGATGTTCGAGACGCTAAAGACTTCAAAGGCGCTCACATTTCAAAAGCCGTCAATATACCCACAGCTAACTTGCAAGGTCGTATGGGTGAGCTTGAAGCGTATAAAGACAAGCCGGTCATTGTTGTGTGTCGCATGGGTACGAGCGCGTCGGCGGCGGTTAAACAACTTCGTGCCGCTGGATTTTCGCAGGCCCAGCGCATGGCGGGTGGTATGATGACGTGGGATGAGCAGCGTTTGCCGGTGACGAAGAAATGAAAACCGTAACTCTGTACACCACACAGTGGTGCCCATTCTGTCTTCGAGCCAAAAGCCTGTTAGCCAGTAAGGGCGTTGAGTTTGATGAGATTGCTGTTGACGGCAACCCCTCGCTGCGCGCCGAAATGGCAGCAATGGCGGGCGCAACAAGTGTCCCTCAGATATGGATAGGCGACCAATACGTCGGGGGATGCGACGAGCTGTATAGTCTCGAACGTCGGCAACAGTTAGATTCAATGCTTCGGGTCGAAGCGCCTTAATAAATCGGATAGAGGAGTAACCGCGATGGCGGATGAGCAATCTCAAGCTGTAGGTGCAGCTGAAGAAGAGCAGGTACAACAGCAGTTCACGATGCAACGTATTTATGCGAAAGACGTGTCTTTTGAGTCACCCGCTTCGCCGGATATTTTTCGTCAGAATTGGCAGCCAAACGTCAACGTTGATTTGAACACGAAGTCATCAGCAGTGGACGAGACGGGCAATCACGAGGTCGTTCTGACCATTACGGTGACTGCAAAGATCGAAGAAAAGAGTGCGTTTTTGGTGGAAGTTCAGCAGGCGGGTATTTTCTTCACGTCGGGAATTGATGCCGAGTCGCTCAAACAGATCTTGGCCACGGTGGCGCCGAACATTTTGTTCCCGTATGCGCGTGAAGCGATTGATAACTTAGTGGTCAAGGGCGGCTTCCCGCCACTGATGTTGGCCCCGGTCAACTTTGACGCCCTATACCGTCAGGCGATGGAGCAACAAGCGGCGGGCGGTGAACTTCCCGCGGATGGCGCAACGCATTAAGATTTTTGGCTGAGTTTGCGGGTCAGGGTATTCCTGCCCCAGCCCAAGAGCTCGGCCGCTTCCGCTTTCCTGCCTGCGGTGTGTTCCAGTGCTGCATCCATCATAATGGCTTCGATGCGCGGCATCGCCTGCTTGAGCACATTGTCCTCGCCTGCCAGTAGTTTCGCTCTGACCCAATCCGACAACTGTTTTTCCCAAGGAGATCCACCTTGGCTCTCAGTCTCAGCGTCCACGTTGAGCTCTGGCGGAAGGTCATTGATGAGTATGGTGTTGCCTGCGGCCATGACGGTCAGCCAGCGACACGTATTTTCCAGCTGTCGCACATTCCCAGGCCAATCAAGCGCACTCAGGTACTCGCGAACCTGTGGAGAAACTTCTTTGGTGGGGACTCCCAGCTCGGCGGCGGCCCTTGATAAAAAGTGATTGAGCAACGAGGGAATATCTTCGCTGCGATCGGCAAGGCGGGGGACGTTAATACCAATGACGTTTAGCCGATGGTACAAGTCTTCGCGGAAGTTGCCGTTACTGACAAGCTGCCTCAGATCTTGATGTGTTGCGGCAATGACACGGACATCTGTTTTTATGGCGGTGGTGCCCCCCACGCGATAAAACTCACTTTCTGCAAGGACTCTGAGCAGTCGAGTCTGCATCTCGTGCGGCATATCACCAATCTCATCCAAAAACAGTGTGCCCCCACTGGCTTGCTCAAAGCGCCCTTCGCGTTTTCCTGCCGCACCGGTAAAGGATCCTTTTTCATGACCAAACAGCTCTGACTCCATTAGGTCTTTCGGAATAGCCGCCATGTTGAGCGCGACGAAGGGTGCGGTTGCTCGGGGACTGTGTCGATGCAATGCTCGGGCGACTAATTCCTTGCCAGATCCAGATTGGCCGCTGATTAATACGGTAATGGAGCTCTGCGACAGGCGCCCTATGGCGCGAAAGACTTCTTGCATCGCCGGCGCATTACCAATGATTTCCTTGCCGCCAGAGTCAGGTGAATTTGCATCATTGAGTGACTTATTGGTGTGTGCGAGCGCACGTGTCGCCACTTCGATCATTTCGTCGATATCGAACGGCTTTGGAAGATATTCGAACGCACCCGACTCGTAAGACGTGACAGCACTGTCGAGGTCTGAGTGCGCTGTGGTGATAATCACGGGAATATCGGGCGCCGTTGTTTTGAGCTCCGCCAGCAGTGCGAGCCCATCCATACCCGGCATCCGAATGTCGCTAATGATGGCCTTAGGCGAGTCGCTTTCCAGCGCGCTAAGCAAATCTGCCGCACACTCAAATGTCCTGCAGGGTATTTCGTCACCTGAAAGCGCTTTTTCGATGACCCAGCGTATGGAGCTGTCGTCATCAACCACCCAAATCTCGTTGGTGTCTGTCATGTTATGGCTCCATGGGTAGCAAGAGGGTGAAGCAGGTATTACCAGGCTGGCTGATGGCCTGAATAACGCCCCCATGCCGGGTCAGTATGAGTTGTGCAATTGATAGGCCAAGGCCCGAGCCCTCGGGTCTTGAGGTCACCATGGGCAAGAAAATTGACGTCATTAAATCGTCTGGAATGCCGGGTCCGTCGTCAATAATATCGATGGCACAGACGAGTTTGTGGCGCTGCCCGTTGAGTGTGAACTGACGTCTGCTGCGTGTTTTAATGGTGATTTGAGAGTCTGCCTCGGCGGCTTCTAAGGCGTTCCGAACGATGTTGAGGATGGCCTGAGTCAACTGATCTGAGTCTGCCAAAAATTTGGGCAGGCTGGGGTCGTAATCTCGAATCACCTTGACGCTATCAAGCGCCTCAGCCTCGATCAGTTGGCGGACGCGCTCCGTGACCTCGTGAATGTTAATCGACCGTTTATCCAAAGACTCTCGGGGCCCTAACATTCGGTCAACCAGCGCTTGAAGGCGATCGACTTCGGAAATAATAATGTTGGCGTATTCGTCGAGCTCACGGTCCTCAAACTTTCGGGCCATTAGCTGGGCGGCACCTCGAATACCGCCCAATGGGTTTTTCACCTCGTGCGCCATGCCTTTCACCACATGTTGCAGTCGCTGCTGCGCTTCGCGAAGATTTTCTGTCTCGCTGATGGCGCGCGCGCGGTCAAGTGCTGAAATTTCAAGAAGTATGCGCGAGTCTCGGTCATAATTCAGAGGTGTAATGACGACGTCGACAGTGATGTCCCGCCCCGTTTTGAGCACAAGTTTTAAGTCACGACTCACCGCGGGTAGTCGCGTGCGTACGACGTTAGCGAGTGTGTGGTGCCAATCAATAGCACCGTCGCCCACAACCCGAGCCAGCTCTTCAAACCGACTGCCGGTGGCCCGTTGAGACGACGTTTCGAGTAAGACTTGCGCCGCTTGATTAACCATGTCGACCACGCCGTGCTCATCGATCAGCACAATGCAGGTCGTTAACGAATCAAGATCAAAGCTGGGTCTTGGTGTCATCACGCCGATCTCAACGTGCTGA
>JABIZW010000211.1 GCA_018666295.1 Halieaceae bacterium | reverse complement strand
CTCGCAAGGCCTGGGATTGTTCTTATTAATGTCGCGACGGTGCCTTGCGTGGGTCTGGAGGGCGTGGGTCTGGAGGACGTGGGTCTGGAGGCGACGAAAATACCGTTAACAGCACTGCTGCTTGACCGTCGGTGGATCTGCAATGGTCAGTATAAGGGGCCAGGGTTTTATGCGTTTATTCCCGCTTGTAGTTCCTTAGAGCCGACGGTGCTGTGGCGCGCGTCACCTGCTCCGCCCGAGGGGTGTGAGGGTGGCGATACGGTGTACCAAATTCAACGATCGATTATTTACTCGCGACCTTATTCGTGGCGCGTGGATGATGGTTTGCCGGCAATCATGCTGCGCGAGCAAGCAACCGAGCCAGACGCCCGCTGGTTGCGGTCGTCAATGTTGGCGCCAGAGATCGTTGATTGGCAAATAGACTGCGTTGCTGGTTGCGCGCAAGGCAGTCAGGGGGCGAGCTCACTCTGGGGTTATAAGTTGCGATTCTTCGCACAAGGACGGCATCTGTCACAGTTGGTCGAGCGCACAGTGGCGCTGTCCGCCAAATTTCATGAGTAATTATCCGAAGGCGAGTCTCTCTGTCAGAAGTGGCGCTCAAGGCATGATTACGACACTCACGGTGGTTCTCCTCATGTCGGTTTCTTTGCTCATTCTTCTTGGACCCTTCGCGCTTGCACACACGACATGGCTTCTGAGTCAGGGGTGAAGGTAACACCGTGCGACGAGCCTTCTGAGTCGATGGTCTGGCGTTGTTCGTCGAACAAATTCTGTGGATAGCGAGGTACAGCCTCAGTTTCGACTCAACTTGAGGGGTCGCAAACGTCAATAATTACCTTTTTGTATCATCGCTTGACTTCAATTAAACGGATAAAGACACTACGTCCCGTCACGCGAACGGCAACGGTTACTGATGAGTACCCTCATCCTCTGGCCTACCTTAATGACGGGATAGTTATTTGGGCTGTTTGCGGGTTCCGTCAGTGCCTCGTTTTTAGAAGCGATGCACGTCCGGGCTCGACACTGCGCTACCTCGCAGGACGACCGCCGAACACGGGTTTCGTGATCGCTGTTCTGTGAGTTATCCGGAGCGATCCGGCCAGTGGTTCGTGCGACAGACCTCGGTGCGCACGCTAGGAGTCCATTTGTCTCGCGTTGTCACCGTAAGGAATAGACACGGAGAGAGCGAGAACATGGAACAACTTTCAGGCGGCGACATGATCGTCCGCGCACTCGAAGACGAGGGTGTGGAATACATTTTTGGCTACCCAGGTGGCGCGGCGTTGCACATTTACGACGCCATCTTCAAGGCTGACTCAGTACCCCATATTTTAGTGCGTCACGAGCAAGCGGCGACCCATGCGGCCGACGGCTATGCGCGTGCGACGGGCAAGCCCGGTGTTGTGCTGGTGACGTCCGGTCCCGGCGCGACCAATGCCATCACCGGCATTGCGACGGCCTATATGGATTCGATTCCTATGGTGGTGATCTCGGGTCAGGTGCAGAGCCACCTGATCGGGGAAGACGCGTTCCAGGAGACCGACATGGTCGGCATCTCTCGTCCCATCGTGAAGCACTCATTTATGGTGCAACGGACCCAAGATATCCCGAGCATCATCAAAAAAGCATTTTTTATCGCGACCACAGGGCGGCCAGGCCCGGTTGTTGTGGACGTGCCAAAGGATCTGACGCACCCCGAACATAAGTTCGACTACGACTACCCCGAGACGGTCTCGATGCGTTCTTATCAGCCCTCGGTCAAGGGGCACTCGGGGCAGGTTCGAAAAGCGGCGCGTTTGCTTCTCAACGCCAAGCGCCCAGTGATTTATGCGGGCGGCGGGGTCATACAGGGCGAGGGCAGCGAGCTGCTGACCGACCTGGCGCGAAAGCTGAATTACCCAGTCACTAACACCTTAATGGGTTTGGGCGCCTACCCTGCGACAGATCGTCAATTTCTGGGCATGCTCGGCATGCACGGGTTTTACGAAGCCAACATGGCCATGCATCACAGTGATGTGATTCTTGCGGTGGGGGCACGGTTTGATGACCGTGTCACGAATACAGTCAGCAAATTCTGTCCGGGCGCCAAAATTATCCATATCGATGTAGACCCTGCATCGATTGCGAAAATTGTCCCGGTGGATCTCCCTATTGTTGGCCCGGTGACGACCGTTTTGAAAGACTTAGACGCTCAAATTGATCAGCACATAGCGTCTTCAGACCGGGTGATACCGGACGTAGAGGCTCTGGCAGAGTGGTGGGCACAGATCGACAGCTGGCGTGCGGCTCACGGATTGTGGCACGGCCGCCGTTACGGCGAGTCCGATTTTATTATGCCGCAAGATGCGATTACGGCGCTCTATGAGGCGACACGTGGCGAGGCTTACGTGACTTCAGACGTGGGGCAGCATCAAATGTTTGCCGCGCAGTACTACAAGTTTGACTACCCGCGACGATGGATCAATTCGGGTGGCTTGGGCACGATGGGTTTTGGCTTGCCAGCCGCCATGGGCATCAAACTGGCGCTGCCAGACGCCGAGGTGGCGTGCGTCACGGGTGAGGGCAGTATTCAGATGAATATTCAAGAGCTCTCTACCTGTGCTCAGTACGACGTTCCCGTGAAAATCGTAAACCTAAGAAACAACTATTTAGGCATGGTTAAGCAGTGGCAAGACATGCAGTACGACAGTCGTTACTCAGAGAGTCATTATGCGAGTTCACTGCCTGACTTCGTGAAGCTGGCTGAAGCGTACGGTCATGTGGGCATACAGGTGAAGGACAAGGCTGATCTTGAGCCTGCGATGCGGGAGGCCTTTGCGATGAAAGACAGACTCGTATTCCTCGATATTTTTGTTGAGCCTCATGAGCACGTTTACCCCATGCACGTTGCGCCCAATGGCGCAATGAAAGACATGTGGCTCAGTAAGACGGAGAGGACCTAAGCATGAGACGTATACTGTCCGTTTTAATGGAGAATGAACCGGGGGCCTTGTCACGCGTTGTCGGTTTGTTTTCGCAGCGCGGTTACAACATTGAAAGCTTGAATGTGGCACCGACCACCGACCACACGCTGTCTCGGCTCACGCTGACGACGCCCGGTGATGACCTCAAAATCGAGCAAATCACCAAGCACCTCAATAAGCTTGTGGACGTGGTTAAAGTGGTCGACTTGACTGAGGGTGCGCATGTTGAGCGCGACATGTTACTGGTTAAGGTCCGCGCAGTGGGTGCGCAGCGCGATGAAGTGAAGCGCACGACCGACATTTTTAGAGGCCAGATTGTTGATGTTGGACCTGCGACCTACATTGTGCAGCTCACAGGTCCGAT
>JABIZW010000215.1 GCA_018666295.1 Halieaceae bacterium | reverse complement strand
TAGCTTTTGGGAATCGTCGCGCACATAAAGACCCACTGTCCACTGCATATCGGCGCTCGTGACGGGGCGCAGACGCCATTCGAGTGTTTGGCGTTCAATGTCTCGGTCATACGCGTCAAAGGAGCTGTACTCCCAAAATGGTGCAATGCCGACAAAGCTCCAGTCTTCGTCGTAGCTGTAGCGAGAGTCAGCCCTAATCGAACTTGCTTGCAGCTGGGACTCATACCGGTCGCCCTCGTAATTCCAGCGCACAAAGCCCGCGTCGAGCTGAAGACTGTCTTCGCCAGGGTTATCGCTGAGCGTCTCTCGAGTGTTATCGAGCGAAAACGCGTCATACCCATTCGCGATATCGATTCGGCTGACGCCTGTATCAATCGTACTGCGATCGTAGCGCTGACGAATCGACACTCGGGTGGTTGTCTCGTTCCGGTTGTTTGTGTCGTTGACGCCTAAATAAGCATTATCGACCCAACCGTTTGAACGGTAATTCTGATGGGCGATTCGCGCAGACACCCTCTCTGAGACAGGTCGATTGACAACGAGGCTGCTGCGTCGACCACCAAAGTTTTCTAACCCTAGCGTCAGGTCGGCCACGTTAGTATCGGTGGGTATATTATTTTGAATGTTAATAAGCCCTGCCAGTGCTCCGGCGCCCATGAGCGTGCCTTGAGGGCCTCTCAGGACGTCTATTTGCGCCGTGTCAAAGGTCGTGAGAGCACCGCCGATACCGCTGATATCCATCCCGTCCTGTAAAATAACGACGGAGGGATTGATCGGTTCAATGAATTGACTGCGCTCACCGATGCCTCGGATTTGAAAAAATCGTTGGCGTGACGCGCCTGCTGAGGCTGCAACGTTTGGAAGTGTTGTGAGCACATCTTCAAAGTGCATCGCTGAGCGTCTTGAGAGGTCGGCCGCTGTGAGCGAGTCTGAGCTCATTCGATCGCGATCGGACGTCATCAGCGTGGCTGTGATGACGATTTCCTCGATCGCTGGTGAATCTTGAGCCATGCCCGTGGCAGACGTTGTTAAGAGGAGTGCGGTCGCTGAGAGGCGAGCAAGAAGCAGGTAAGGGTTCAACGTAACGATTCCTGTGTGTCGAGTGCTGTCAAAATGGCGGGTATGACGGCAAGGGAACACGGGATACGTTGGAGCGAGTGTGCTCTAAAGTCCTGTTCCTACGCCGGTACTAGCCGGTTCAGGTTCAACGGGTTTACTCTAAGAGCATCTCAGGCATTGCCACCCCGCAGGCGACGTGTATTGTAACAGATCGGTCCACACAGTAGTGTTCGGAACTTAAATAATTTCCCTGTAGCAGGGGTGAACTTACGAGGTCAAAGCTAGGATCATAATGACGGACTCAATCAGCGGAGAAAATGAAGTGCGCGATGCGCAGTCCCCTCTTTCAATTGTCGAGTTTGCAAGACGACAGGTTGCGTTGTTGGAGCGGCAAATGTTGTCTGCGACGGTGCCGGTGGCATGATCGAGCTCAATTTAGAAGTGAGCTTTCATCAGTGTGATGTCAGTGAGCTCGAGAGGCTGATGCGTCTGAAATTGCAGCCAGACTGCTGTCATCGGTTGAGCAATCGTTGATGAGGCCGGCGTAACGCGCGTCCAAGGCGGTCGATTGGGCGACGGTCGCTACTTTCCTTCACCCTTTAGCACTCGACCTCAGCTACACTAGGAACCGGGAATAGACTTCGGTAGAACGTATGAACAACCCAGCTTCGTGGCTTACTCAGTTTGATGTGGAATCGCGACTTCGCGATACCTATCGCTGGGCCGCGGATGATCAGCGGTTGCCAAAAATTCAGGGTGTGCTGCTGAGTCTATTGGTGCTGTGGGCCCTAAACAGTCTCTCGAGCAGCGTGTGGGCTTTGCTGCCTAACGGACCTGTTGCCGTCTCCCAAGGTGGAGCCGTTAATCCGCCTCCGACACAGGACGCGACCAATCTTGGCGCGCAGACGATTGATGTGTCGTCGATTTTGGGGATGCGCGTTTTTGGAGCCCCAGACGGTGAGCAAGTGACGGAGTTGCCGGTTGTGACCTCCGCAGTGGTGCCCAGAGATGGGATTGAGAACGGTGCCCAGGAGACGAGTTTGGCGCTCAAGCTCACCGGCATTGTCGCGTCGACCGCTGATGGATTGGGAACGGTGATGATTGAGGCGCGCAAGCAGCAAGAGCTCTACTCGGTCGGTGATGACTTGCCTGCGAACGGTAAGGTGACGCTGGCAAAGATTCTGCCCAAGCAAGTCGTCATTGATAATAACGGAACTTATGAGCTCATCACTTTGTTTGATGACAATGGGATTGTCGGCATTGTGCAGTCTCAATCGCGGGCCACCCCGCCCGACACGAATACGCAGGGGAAAAAGCCGGATGCGACGGCTACCCGCGAGGAGCGTGGGCGCCTTGCTACGAATTATCGAGATCAACTTTACAGCGACCCTCAGTCGCTCGCGGGTTTGGTGTCCATCAGTGCTGTGCAGGCGGACGGGAGCCTGAAAGGCTACAAAGTATCCCCGGGTCGCGACGCAGCTCAATTTACAGCGTTGGGTTTTGAGGCAGGCGATATCGTGACGGCCGTGAACGGCTATGCGCTCAGTGACCCCTCCAACACATTGCGTTTGTATCAGTTGATGCGAGACGCAACCGATGCGACCTTTGATATTGATCGGAAGGGGTCGCCTGTATCTATTAACGTAAGCCTGAGTAACATTCAGTAGGAGTAACCCTCATCATGCGCGCAATGCTCGGCAAGGCAAAAGGACTCGCCCTCACACTCTCAATGAGTGTCGTGCTGCTCTCGAGCCCGTCCTTTGCTCAGGACTTTACGGTCAATTTGAAAGACACCGACATTCAAGAGTTCATTGAGTTTGTCTCGGACGTTACCGGCACCACCATTGTGATTGACCCCTCCGTGAAAGGGAAAGTGAAGGTGGTTTCGAGCAAGCCTGTCTCAAAAGCGGAGCTCTATGACTTATTTTTATCGATCTTAGACGTTCACGGCTACACCGCGGTCCGCAGTGGGGGTGTGGTGCGCGTCATTCCCAATAAGAACGCACGATCGGCGCCGGTAGATGTGATCTCGGGTACGTCGATCATTAACGACGAATACGTGACACAGGTGATTCGGCTCAAAAATGTGTCGGCGGCCAAGCTTATACCGGTACTCAGACCCCTCGTGCCGCAGCAGGCACACATGGCCGCGTATGCACCCAGTAACGCCATTATCATCTCGGATATTCGTGCCAACATTAACCGCATCTCCGAAATTATTGACCGCATGGACGAGTCTGCGGTGAAAGAGACTGAGATTATTCAACTTCGCTACGGTGTTGCCACAGACGTGGTTGAGATGTTGAAGGCGCTTGAAAAGTCTCGGACAGGCGAGGGGGCTGATGCCAATGACGAAGCCACATTGGTTGCCGACAAGCGGACCAATAGCGTAATTGTGACCGCCGATGAAGTGAGTATTGAGCGCGTCAATGGTTTGATCGACTATCTCGATATTCCGCTGGAACAGAGCGGTAATGTGCGCGTTAGGTATCTCGAATACGCAGATGCGACAGAAGTCGCTGAAGTACTGACAAGGGTGATGCAGAATCTGGCGCGGCTTGATGATGAAAGTCGTGGCCAAAGCCGGTCCGCAAATGCGGCGAAGTCAACGATTGAATCTGATGCGTCGACCAACAGCCTTATTATGACCGCCGATACAGACGAAATGGCGGCGCTCGAGTCGGTGATTAGCCGACTCGATATTCGTCGCGCGCAGGTGCTCGTCGAGGCCATTATCGTCGAGATGGAGATTGTGGAAGGGCGGGAGCTTGGACTGCAGTGGCTCTTCGCCAATGATTCGGGTGTGTACGGGAGCAGCATCAGTACGAGTTCCGCACAGCAAGCGCGTAATGCAGGCATTGCGCAGGCCCTTCTTCCCCAGGACAGCACCTCTACCGATATAGGGGTGCGTGATTTGGCAGGCGCACTTGCGCAAGTCCCGGGCTCGACCTTCGGTTGGGGTGTTGTTGACGAGGGTCTGACAATGACAACGATCCTCAACGCACTCCAGTCGCAGGGCAATGCCAATATACTATCGACACCCAGTGTCATTGCGCTGGACAACGAAGAGGCTTTTATCACGGTGGGGCAGCAAGTCCCCTTTGTGACTGGCAGTTACACCAACACCGGATCTTCAAACGGTGTGGCCAATCCCTTTCAAACCATTCAGCGTGAAAACGTGGGTGTGACGCTTCAAGTCACACCACAAATCAACGAGGGCGATTCGGTGGTGATGGACATCGTTCAAGAAGTCTCCAGTATATCGCAGCAGGTGCTCTCGGCCTCAGATGTCATCACCAACGAGCGTAAAATCGAAACGAAGGTGATGGCACAAGACGGCGATATCGTCGTGTTAGGGGGGCTGGTTAAAGACGATATACAAGACTCGCGACAGGGTGTACCCGTGCTGTCGGGTATTCCTATTATTGGAAGATTATTCAGAAACGACGTTGTTTCTGTGACGAAGTCGAACTT
>JABIZW010000185.1 GCA_018666295.1 Halieaceae bacterium | reverse complement strand
GCCTGCGATAGCCGTTATCGTGGTGCCGATTACGCGCTCAACATGGAAAAGGTCACCTTGGATTTGGGTTCGGCAATGCGGCACGCTCGGGAGGTGCTGGGTTATCAGCATGTGGTGTTGCTGGGTTGGAGTGGCGGTGGTTCTCTCTCAGCGTTTTATCAGTCTCAGGCTGAATGTCCGACAGTGACCTCAAGTCCTTGTGGTGGAGGCCCTGACTTGACCCAGGTGTCGTTGCCCCCAGCAGATGCGCTGATCATGATGGCCGCTCACGTATCGCGCCACGGCACGCTGACCGAATGGTTGGACGCCTCAATGATTGACGAGTGCAATCCAACCCTGCGTGACGCCAGTCTTGATTTGTACGGGGGGGATATTAATCCGCCGTTTGATGATGCATTTTTGGTGCGCTATCACGAGGCCCAGATCGCGCGGAATCGAAAAATAACGAGCTGGGTAAAAAATAAATTGGCCGCGTTAATCGATGCGGGTCGAGAGCACGAGGAGTTTGCCTTTGTCACGCACGGAACCATGGCCGACCCGCGCTGGCTGGATCCACGTGTCGATCCCAATGATCGCGCGCCAGGCACGTGCTACTTGGGTGACCCACGCATTGCAAACAACGGCCCGGTGGGTCTTGCTCGATTCTGCACCTTGCGGAGTTGGTTGTCTCAGTGGAGTTATGATGACGCAAATGCCTGCGGCCCAACCAGTTTAGGGCGCGTCACTGTTCCTGTTTTAGTGGTGGGAAATTCAGCCGACGACGCCTGTACACCCCAGCACACTGAGCGATTATTTGAAGCAATTGGTCACACTCGCAAGGCGATGGTCACCATTAAAGGCGCGAACCACTATTACATGGGACAGCCTGAGCTCGCCGCTCAAGCGAGTGCCGCAGTG
This sequence comes from Halieaceae bacterium, assembly GCA_018666295.1. Classification (GTDB taxonomy): domain Bacteria; phylum Pseudomonadota; class Gammaproteobacteria; order Pseudomonadales; family Halieaceae; genus Luminiphilus. Next base: position 4,836 of record JABIZW010000185.1, on the reverse strand, counting down.
CTGAGCTGGTTGGCTGATCAAGGATTTCCGGTCTGAGGCTTACGACTCTTGTGACCCAATGCCCGGGGGTATTTGGTCTTCGGGCTTTGTCTTAAAGGCACTGTCGGGCATGTTTAGCATCACCGGATAGGCGTCTTCAGGGTAGGCGAGGTGTGGCTTTTCAGCATCAAAGGCAGGCTGTTTAATCGCGCCACCCTGCCCTTCGAATACGTCTGGATGCTTGAACTGCTCGAGTTCTTCGGGGCTAATTCCGGCAAGAGACGCAACCTCTGAGTCGATCCACGTGCCGTTACCGTCCAAGGGGTGAGTCACCTGATCGCTCGTGGCAATTTCCAGTGTGAGATTCTCAGGTCCTGCAAAATAAATCGAGTGACACAAGCCGTGGTCAAGTGGTCCAAACACCGGCACACCGCGCGATCGAATGCGGTCTCGCAGGGTCAGCAAGTCATCCATTGTGTCGACGTTGAGTGCAATGTGCTGCACGGTCCCGGGCGCTGATGAGCCTGCGCCAGTGCCCGCGTGTGTCTGACCCATCACCGTCTCTTTGGTCTCGTTCCCGGGAATAAAGACGAACGAAAACGACGCCTCGCCCAGTTTGAGAAACGCATGCCAAGCGTTGGGTACTCCGTGCATCCAAAACAAACCTGCCAATGACAGTCCTAAGACGTCTGAAAAAAAAGCGATTTGCGCCTTTATATCGGCCGTTGACACGGCGATGTGGTGAACAGCGTTGGGCGATGTCATCGTGCGGCACCTCGTTGGTGATTTCCGTGAGTGTGGCGTCTGGACTGACACCAATCAATAGCACCAAACAATAGCGCAGACGGCTGGACTAACGATTCTAGTGATTTACTATGTTACCGAGGTATCGATGCGGTGAAGACGAACTCAATCGGAGATGACACCATGGCAACCATCGAACACGTCGCAGCGACAGCGTCGCCCAATGAGATTATTGAGCACTTACAAAAAGATGGGGCGGTCATTGTCGACAAGGTTTTACCTGTGGATGATGTCGCTCGTCTGAATAGCGAATTGTCACCCTTCTTGACGCAAAATGCCTTCGGGCGTGATGCATTCACAGGCTTTAAAACGCAGCGTATTGGAGCGCTTGTTGCGCGCTCTGAAGCCTGCGCTGATCTCGCACTTAATGCCATGATGCTGACCTGTGCACGTCAGTATTTGAGTGATTACTGCGACGATATTCAACTGCACTTTACCTCTGCGGTCGCTATTGCACCGGGCGAGAGTGCACAAATTTTGCACCGTGACCGAGGCATCTGGGGCGGCTACCTACCACGAAAAGTCGAGCCCCTGTTCAGCACTATTTGGGCAACAACACCCTTTACCCGCGCGAACGGTGCCACCCAGGTTGTCCCAGGCTCCCAGTACTGGGACAAAGACCGTCAGCCCGAGCCGCACGAGATTGCCTATGCGGAAATGGAGCCGGGTTCTGTGCTCTGTTACACCGGCACTGTCCTCCACGGCGGTGGTGCGAACTCGACACCGGATCAAGTTAGAACAGGGGTGTTTATGCACTACGCACTCAGTTGGTTGCGCCAAGAAGAAAACCAGTACCTGTCCTGCCCGCCAGAACATGCCCGCAGACTCAGCCCTGAGTTACGTGCGCTGATCGGCTACGCGAAGGGCGGCTATGTATTGGGTTTTTACTCAGATCCAGATGACCCCTCTGCGGCTTATGAATCGGTTAGCCCTGAGCATTTATTCAGTCAACGCGAGGAGCGATTCGGAGCAATTCACGGCGCGGATCATGTGGTATCTGAGTCAATGAAGTGACTGGTTTTGGTCTTAAGGGCGGGTGTCTAGCGGGTTGAACGGGAGGTCAGGCGATGATTAAGGTGGTTACTTTGTTGTTTAAACGCCCCGAGCTAACAGCCGAGGCGTTTCGAGATTATTACGAGTTGCACCATCGCTTGCTGGGCGAAAAATACCTCAGTCCACACGCGTTAAAGTACGTTCGTCGATACCCTATTCTCGCCGGCGATGGTGCAGAAGCGCCGGAATTCGACGTCATGATGGAAGTTTGGTTTGAGAACTATTACGCCATGGAGGCCGCCATGGCTGACATGAGCACCGCACACGCGCAGCACGAACTCGCCGAGGACGAAGCGCGCCTCTTTGAACGTGACCGCACTCAGAGCTTCATCGTCGACGAATGCGAGTCCGACCTGGATGCTGACGAGGAGTGAGCGGCCGCCACCATGATCATCGATGGCGCCTGCTTTATTTCTGTTTTGCTAGGGTTTCTGCAACAGCGAGTGCACTGACGTTGTAAATAGCACGAGGTGTCGCCGAGTTCACCATAATGTGCGCAGGTCGTTTCAGGCCCGACATATAAGGCCCGATGAGCAGTCCGTTGGCCTTTTTTCGTAAAAGGCCTAAGGCAATATTCGCAGCATCAAGACCTGGAAAAACCAACAAATTCGCGCTGCCCTTTAATTGGCTGTCCTCAAAAATGGTCTGCCGATACGCGGAGTCGAGTGCGGTGAGTGAATGCATCTCTCCGTCGATGTCGACGTCCGGAAGTTGTGCTCTGAGAATTTCACAGGCCTGTCTCATTTTACGCGCAGAGGGTGCATTTGATGAGCCAAAGTTTGAGTGCGACAGCAAGGCCACGCGCGGTGTGATGCCGAACTGTCGAACTTGGTCTATGCCCAGCAATGTTTTAGAAACGATCTGATCGACGGTGGGGTCCAAGTCGATAAAGCAGTCGGTTAAAAAGAGTGGACCGTCATCAAACAACAAGGTTGTTAACGTTGATGCTCGAACGTCTGCTCCCTGGGTGCCAATTACGGATCTCAGAGTTTGAAAATGGTCCGTAAAGCGACCGACTTTGCCGCAAATCATGGCATCTGCATCACCATTGCGCAGTGCCATGGCGGCAATAACGGTACTGTCGGTGCGGAGAAGAACACTGCTTCCCTCGACCGAGACTCCGTTTCGTCCCGCAATTTGGTGATAGTCGCGCGCGTACTCCTCGTACTGATCGTAGCTGCGTGGGTTGATTACCTCCACGTCTTCTCCGAGTCTAATTCTGAGCCCTAACTCGTCGATAACGGCATTGATGGCGCTGGGGCGACCGACCAATATGGGCCGAGCGATCGCCTCATCGACAACGGTTTGAACCGCACGAAGTACGGTTTCGTTTTCGGCGTCTGAATAAACCATTTTCAGGCCGCTATTGGCCGCCGCATTCACAACTGGCTGCATAAACATGCCGGAGCGCGTCACGTGTTTGCTTAAGTTTCGGCGATACTCATCAAGATCCTCAATCGGACGGCTTGCAACGCCGGTCCTCATGGCGGCCTCAACAACCGCCACCGGTACTCGCTCAAAGAGGCGTGGATCGAAGGGTTTTGGAATAATGTAGTCGGAGCCAAACTTGAGCGACTGACCGTCATAGGCCTGCGCCACTTCCTCGGACGCCTCTTGCTGAGCAAGGTCGACAAGGCCATACGCACAGGCAAGTTTCATCTCGTCGTTAATCGCGGTCGCGCCACAATCCAATGCGCCACGGAACAAGAACGGGAAGCAGAGGACGTTATTCACTTGATTTGGAAAGTCCGACCGACCGGTACCAATAATGGCGTCCGGCCGGGCTTGGCGTGCAAGGTCTGGATGAATCTCAGGATTTGGATTGGCCATCGCCAAAATGAGGGGGTTGGGCGCCATCTGCTTAACCATGTCTTGAGTGACACAATCACCGGTAGAGAGGCCAAAGAATATGTCGGCGCCTTCCATGGCCTCGGCTAATGTTCGCTTGTCTGTTTGTCGCGCATATCGCTCTTTGAACTCGTTCATGCCCTCTTGCCGGCCCTCATAAATAAGGCCTTTGCTGTCGCACATGAACACGTGCTCTCGTTTGAGTCCCAGACTCACAATCAGGTCGGCGCAAGACATGCTCGCAGAGCCTGCCCCTGAGATCACGAGCTTCACTTCTTCCATTTTCTTGCCGGTGAGCTTAAGCCAAGAAATAACGGCAGCCGTCGACACAACCGCTGTACCGTGTTGGTCGTCGTGAAACACCGGAATATTCATCCGCTCGCGGAGTTGACGCTCCACGTAGAAACATTCGGGCGCTTTGATGTCTTCGAGCACAATGCCGCCGAAGGTCGGTTCGAGCGCCGCAATAATATTGACGAGCTTTTCAGGGTCTCTTTCGTCAATTTCCAAATCGAAGGTGTCGATGTCGGAGAATTTTTTCATGAGGACCGCTTTGCCCTCCATGACCGGCTTCGATGCCAGCGCACCAATGGCGCCCAGTCCCAGAACAGCGGTGCCGTTACTGATGACCGCAACCAGATTGCCTCGTGCGGTTACCTTGGAGGCGTTAAGAGGGTCCTCAACAATGTACTCACAGGCATGTGCAACGCCGGGTGAGTAGGCCATCGATAGGTCAGCTTGGGTTTCAAGAGGTGTGGTTGCTCTTACCTCTAGCTTCCCTGGCTTTCCCTCGATGTGATACTTAAGGGATTCCTCTTTAAAGGTGGGCTTCTCCATCTGGGACTCCGAATTGTGAGTGAGTGTGCCTGTTCTCTCTTTCTTTCTTTTTTTCGAGAGCGATACGGGCGTGCCATTTCGAAAACAGCGCTCTGTGTAGGGTGGACAGTGAAACACGAATTATTCATACGTGCTGTTACGCCCTTAGTATCTGTGACTTTTTGTGTTTAATCCTACGCGACAGGTTCCGTACTGGTTGTCTGCGCTTTTATTTCTAGTGGTGACGTACTGCGCGATGCAGGGGTAAAAAAAGCCCCGCTCAACTCGATTGGGGCTTTTGCGCATCTTGGTAGGTCACTTACTTTGGGGGCATGC
>JABIZW010000284.1 GCA_018666295.1 Halieaceae bacterium | reverse complement strand
TGACGGATGGTTGTGCGCTACGACGACGGAGACCGCATGATGGACAAGCGCACGTAACGCAACGACACGCGTATAAACGGGTGCAGTGTCGACACTGCCGTAAAATAGCACTTCGCTGGTAATTAATCGGTTTCGAGCGTCGAGAAACAAAGCCAAAAAGTGCTCTTGCGACAAGCCCGACAGTGCGTCGATCACATAACCTTCGTAAGCCCGTGTTCCCAACACGCACGATGGCTCAGAAAGCGCCTCTCGGTTCACCAACGTCTGTAACTGCAGTGACGCGCAAAGCCTCCGGCGAGCGGCGGTATCAATCATGGGGTGGTTAATTTCTTGATCAACAATACGGCGAACAATCGTTGCGAGACTCAGTCGGTCCGTATAAGCCGTCAGAACCTGCCATATCGCAAATGAGGAAATATTCATCACTGTGGCCAATACGCCTACGATCGAGTGATCGTGCCCAGACACCCCGTGACAATTCACTGCTCCGTGTTTTTTCAAACCATCACCTGTCGCCTAGCCTCTAACCATTTCTTGAGAATTATCACCGTGGTTGTCTGTATTAAACGTCGCTCCCGCAACACCGGTATGATTCACGGCAACTGAATGCTACCTTTGGCGAGTACTCTGAGCGCTCTAACTTAAAAATGGCACGTCTTTTAAATCGTAATTTCATCCTCGGTATTACCGGCAGTATCGCGGCTTATAAGGCCGCTGAGCTCACCCGCGATCTGATTCGCGAAGGCGCAAATGTCCGAGTCGTGATGACCGAGGGCGCCTGCGAATTTATTACGCCACTTACGATGCAAGCCCTGTCGGGCCATGATGTGCATATGGACCTTCTGGACACGGATGCGGAAGCGGCAATGGGTCATATTGAACTGGCGCGTTGGGCAGACGTCATGCTCATTGCACCGGCAAGCGCCGACTCGATCGCCAGGCTCGTTCAGGGTAGAGCAAATGACCTACTCGGGGCCTGTGTTCTTGCGACGCCGGCGCCACTGTTTATTGCACCTGCAATGAACCAAGAAATGTGGGCAAAAAACGCGACCCAAGACAATATTAAAGTGCTGAATGACCGAGGCGCGACCGTCCTCGGACCAAGTTCAGGTAGCCAGGCGTGTGGCGATGTGGGTGCGGGTCGATTACTCGAACCCGCGCTTATCGTTGAGGCAATTACAGAGACACTCGGCACCGGCCTTCTAGCAGGTCGGCACGTAGTCATCACTGCCGGACCCACTCGTGAACCTATTTGTCCCGTCCGCTATATCAGCAATCGGAGCTCTGGAAAAATGGGCTACGCGCTTGCCGAGGCATGCGTCAACGCCGGAGCTAAAACCACCTTAATTTCAGGCCCAGTGAACTGCTCAGCTGTCGATGGCGTTCACGTTATTCCCATTGAAACCACCCAGGAAATGCACGACGCAAGCCTTCTCGCTGCCGCATCTGCCGATATATTCATTGGTGCCGCTGCTGTTGTCGACTTTAAGCCTGAGTCCGTCGCGTCACAAAAAATTAAGCGCAACGGTGTCGCAGAAATGAATCTTCGCCTGGTGCCAAATCCCGATATTATTGCGGCCGTATCTAACAGCGCTTTACGGCCGACGCTCGTAGTCGGTTTCGCCGCAGAAACGGAAGATGTGAAGGAGTACGCTCGCCAAAAGCTTGCAAAAAAGTCTTTAGACTATATTTTTGCCAACGATGTAAGCGATGCCTCAATCGGATTCGACAGCGATCGCAACGCGGGTGTCCTTATTGGACAGAACAGCAACATTGAAATGCCAATATCAACAAAGCGCGTTCTTGCCGAGGCCATCATTGGAGAGCTAAGTCGCCACCTGGATTAACTATGGATCAGACGCCGTCGCCAGAAGGGTCAATAGAGAGATTGGGTAAGCCTTCTTTTCAGCGCCCTGTACTGGGGTTGCTGTTTGCTGCAATTCCAGCCCTGTGTGCCCTCGTTTACCTAAATTTTTTCCAGGGTAATAATGAGGAAGGCGCTCAACGTACTATTGCAGAAAACGTGTTAGCTCAACGCGGCGCCCTAATCAAATACGAACATGATCGTCTCATAAGGAATGTCGATCAGGCGCTCGCTAATATTGGCGGCGGAGATATTGAGCGCGTGGTTCGCCAAGCGATACCCGCCGCGATTCGCTGGCAGGTCGTACCACTGGATGAACTGGGTATCGCGAGCTTGAAGCCCAGTGACTATGGCCTTGAATCGCTCGTGCTCCTCGACCGAGTTCGACAAACCTTCAATTCCGGTATCGCTGAGTTTGAGGCTATTCGAGGCCCTGAAGGTGTTTATCTTGCACTCGTTAACCGGTTTGCTGACGAAAATACTCAGGGGGTCGTGGTCGCCTCTTTTAACCAATCAGTAACCAACACCTGGTTAGCCGAATCACCGGCGGGCCAGTTCTCTCTGTGGCAAAATTTCGAAACGACACCGCGATCGCTAATTGCTGGAACCGGCGCGTCAGAGGGCAATTCCATTGATCTGATGATCGCAGGCACCGGGTGGACACTCTCCATAGCACCCGCTGACACCTTGGCCCTACCTCAGCAAAATTTGAGCAGCGTCGTTTGGCTTATCATCATCGGGGGCTTGTCTGCAGCCTTTTGGCTGTGCGTCATTGACCCGCAAAGGCGACTCAAATCGAATGTTGAATTAATTCTCAATACTGCGGACTCTCGTAAACCCTTAACGATTGATATCACCGAACTCGAACCCCTTGCGATTGCCATTCGTCAGTTGAGTGCTAACAGCCGCTTGCGACACAAACGCGGATCAAAACAAGACCCAGGCGAGAAATCGTTCACTGCCGAACAGGGGGTTGCGGTAGCCGAACCGGTAGACGCAGTGCCCGAAACACCCTGGTCACTCGAAGGAGGTTCATGGGTCACCCTGCCACCAGTGAGTCTCGAGGATGAGGCGCTTGCTATTACCGCGCTCGCGCGCGGTATAGCGGGCCTGGCGCTGCGATCTTCCAGCCGCTCTTTCGTCATTTCTCAGATTGGCGATTCAGCATTAGACACCCCTAAAATGTTGCTATCCAAAGCGCTATTGTCTCGCGGTATCGATATCATCGATCTCCGCAATGCCCCTTTACCCGTCGTGCATATGTCGACCCACAATGCAACGACGTCGGGGTCAGCGCTGGTCGTTCTCAGACACCCAACAGGTGCGCTGTCGATTGGCGCAATGACCAGTCGAATGTGGGTAACCAGTAGCTTCTGGCAAAACGTATTGACCCTCTCACCTCATGCTGGAAACGTCGTGGGGGATGGTCGCAGCGTAAAGTTTTCACTCGAAGACGAGTATTGTGAGCGCCTATCGAGCGATATTGCGCTTGCTGAATCACTCTCATTACTGTTGATTTGTGATGATCAAGCGACATTGAACTTGGCACAAAAAGCCTTCAACTCTACGCTCTGTGACGTAACGATAAAGCGCGCCGATCGTGCCGACGCAGTATCAAAAATCACGGACTGGTTAGAGGACTCACCTGCAAACGCGGTGCTGCTCATTGACTCCAATTCATCAACACTGACGGTGTTTGATGAAACAGGGAGACGCGTCAGAGACGATCACGCGTTTATGCTGATCATACAGGACGTGCTGGCTCGCCAGCCTGGTGCTGATGTGCTGTTTGGACCAACAGCGTCCCGTCTGCTTCCCTCATTTGTGACTCAATGTGGCGGTGCGGCTGAAGTAACTGCAAGTCCACCCCCCTTAATGCAGCGAGAAATGCAGCGCAGTGGGGCTATTGTCGCAGGTGATTGCCGAGGATCTGTTTTATTAAAAGACCGCTGGTTTGGCTCCAACGATCCACTCTACAACGCGGCGAGAATGGCCGAAGTGCTGAGTAATGACCCTCGGAGTGTCTCTGAACTTGTTTCGGCGCTCCCCAATACGTCTGTCAATGAACTGACCTTGACCGATTCTCACGAACTGCACAGCACGCTTTTCGATATTTTACGTGATGAGACAAATTTCCCAGGCGCGCGTATTACCGAGCTTGATGGTGTCCGGTTGGATTTTGCAGACAGTTGGGTTCACCTCGAACCCCTTAAGACAGATGGAAGTGCGCAGCTGTGTTTCGAAGGTGATGATGTAGACTGCCGCAGTCGGCTGGAGCACCTACTGGTCGATGTCCTGAAAACAAAAAACCCAGACTTCGCACTGCCGATCTCATAAACGGCGGCGGTACAGAAAAAATCAGCAGAGGACAGCATGTCTCTTAATCGATCAGACGCAGAGCAATTTGCACGAGTACTCACAGAATCTTTGCCCTATATCCAACGGTTTACAGGCAAAACCGTAGTCATTAAGTTCGGGGGCAACGCCATGACAGACCCCGAACTTCATGAAAGCTTTGCTCGCGATGTTGTATTAATGAAACTTGTCGGCATGAACCCCATCGTCGTTCACGGTGGGGGTCCTCAAATCGGAAAACTGCTAGATCGTCTTGGGATTGAGTCTCGATTCGTCGGCGGAATGCGCGTCACTAATGAGGAGACTGTGGATGTTGTCGAAATGGTCCTTGGAGCCTCTGTCAATAAAGAGATTGTCGATAGCATCCACAGAAATGGTGGGCGCGCTGTAGGAATCACAGGAAAAGACGGCGAGCTTATAAGAGCAAGAGCGCTCTCCAGTAACCATCGTGTGACGGGCTCTGAAGACATCGGCCTCGTTGGGGAAGTGGAGAGCATTGATACCGATATCTTAACCATGCTCGGTGAAAGCGACTATATTCCTGTCATTGCCCCTGTTGCAGGCAGTGTTGATGGCAACACCTACAATATTAACGCGGATCTGGTTGCCGGAAAGCTCGCCGAGGTCTTAAGTGCGGAAAAGCTCATACTGCTGACTAATGTAACAGGGCTTTTGGATGCAGACGGTCAGACGTTAACCGGCTTATCGACACAGCGTGTGGATGAACTGATCGATCAAGCGGTCATTACAGGCGGTATGCTGCCAAAAGTTCAGTGTGCCATGGACGCGGTCAAGGCAGGCGTGGCAAGCGCACACATCATCGACGGCCGAGTACCCCATGCCACATTGCTCGAAATCTTCAGCGATGAGGGGATCGGTACCTTGATCACGAACCAGAGCATGAGTACCGTGGACCAATAGCCACGATCGTAAATCACCCAACTCGGTGGAACCCATGTCACAAAGACGAAGCGACCGAAAAGATCAAATCTTACAAACGCTCGCGCAAATGCTTGAGGCAAGCCCAGGTAGCAAAATCACCACGGCAAAACTGGCGGCCAATCTGGGTGTGTCAGAGGCGGCACTTTATCGCCATTTCCCGTCAAAAACGCGAATGTTTGAGTCACTAATCGACTTTGTTGAAGAGACGTTATTTAGTCGCATTACACAAATTCTGAACGAAGAGTCCAATCAACTCGCACGATGCAAAAAGATCCTGACGCTGTTTCTTGTTTTTTGTGAGCGCAATCCAGGTATCACACGAATCTTAAGTGGTGATGCGCTCACCGGCGAGCACGAGCGTCTAAGAGGGCGAGTTGCACAGGTCTATGACCGTATCGAAACACAACTTCGACAGTGCTTAAGAATGGCCGAAGTTGAGGAGGGTTGGCGAACGGCTATTCCAGTGAACACGTCAGCAAACCTGCTGCTTGCCCTGGTCGAAGGCCGAATTGCACAATTTGTTCGATCAGATTTTGGCTTACTGCCAACGCGGGCGTGGGATGATCAATGGTCAGTCGCCACATCAGCGCTCAGCGTGCCAGTAGCCAAGAGTTCATAATCGAATACAGTCGTTCTCTAATCACGACTCAGAGATCGCCGCAACAAAACAACGTCTTGCAGCTGCGCAAATCGATCTCGATCGTCATTAAATTCTTTCGTAACCGCGACGACCTGAGTTTCGCGATCCGCGATGGCTCTGCTCCGACTCTCAATTTCAGCCCTCAGCCCCGCTATCGTGTCTAAATCTTGCTGTTGAGCTGCCTCGCCTCGCCGCTCAAGGTCTGCAACTCGTGCCAGCACCTTTTCTAGTCGTGCGCGTGCGCTGCGACGATTACTGAATAATACCGAGAGTCGAATCTTAAGCTCTCGAAGCGAACGCTCTTGAGCAGCATCAATATCTTCCACAGTGCTGTATCGAAGCAGCAAAAAACGATCCCACTCCGCCAAACGTGCCCGCTCAACTGCAGCATCCTGCTGTAAACGCTTAACAAGGTCTTTGTTTTTAAGCTCAGCGCTACTTAACTGTCGGGTCACGACCTCAAGGACCTCGCCTTGCAAGCTGAGCACTTCGTACCCTCGACCTGCAAACTCAGCCGGCACATGCCAATCAACCACGGTGCCACCCACGTCATTTTTGTAGCGGTACAAATTGTCCGCACTGACATGAGTCGTGAGCAGTAGAGCTGCCAAAACCAAGCAGGAGCCTTTAGACACCATATTCCTCGCGATAATGACGCATCTGATTAAGACTGTCTGACATCTCAGCTTGCCCCGCAAGCCAATCAATAATGTCATGCAGCGTAATCACGCTTGCGACCTTTAGTCCCATCGATTGCTCCACTTCCTCAACCGCCGAGGCCTCGCCAGCACCTCGCTCGCATCGATCAAGTCCAATCACAACACCGAACGGCGTTGCACCCTGATCCTTAATAAGCGCAACCGACTGACGAATTGCAGTACCTGCTGTTATGACATCATCAATAATAAGAATGTTCCCACAAAGTGGGGCGCCCATAAGAATACCGCCCTCGCCGTGCGTCTTTGCCTCTTTACGGTCGAAGGTAATGGCCAAGTTATTGTTGTACTGCGTCCGTAAGGCAATACCCGTTGCAGTCGCCAGCGGTATGCCTTTGTAAGCGGGACCAAATAAACCATCAACTTCATCGATGAAATCGCTGGCAGCATCGGCGTAACAGGCACCTAGGGTGGCCATAGCCTCTCCGGAAGAAAAAACCCCTGCGTTAAAAAAATAGGGGCTGACACGACCCGACTTCAACGTAAACTCGCCGAATTTTAAAGCGCCAAATCGAATCGACAGTTCAATAAATTGGCGTTTAGTGTCCGAGTGTGGCATCAAATTACCCAATTTCCGTCACCGCTAAAATTGTTAATCACATCATTCACTTATTTCAGAATGAAAGCATCTCGAGTAGTATATCAAGCTTGCGATTTAGGAAACAGAAATGAAGTTGTTGTCACTGGTAGTGGACGGCCTTGAGAGAGCTCACAAAGACGGGCTAGTGACGTGGGCGTTTCAGCAAAACGCTGATGTTATTTGCTTACAAGACACTCAATGCTCTGAATACTCGCTGTCATCGAACGACTTTTTCCCAGAAGGCTATCACGCCTATTTTGCCGATAACTACGACGACCCCAAGATCAATGGTGTGGCAATTTACTGCCGAAAAATGCCCAAAGCCATTATGTTTGGTTTGGGCTTTATGGATTTCGACCACCTGGGAATCTATATTCAAGCCGACTATGAAAACTGCAGCATTGGAAGCATTTTGGTCCCTTCGGCTGTAGGTGTAGGCGGCGACAAAGCATTAAAAATGCGATTTCTTACCCAGCTGGGTGCACACCTGCAGAAAGTGCGAAATAAAAAACGCGACTTCATTTTGTGCGGTGGGTGGGAACTGGCTTGGCAACCCCGAGATGCCGAAGAAGCGGGCAACCGTTTCGATCTCCCAGGCTTCAGCCATGAGGAACAAGACTGGCTCGGATCGCTATATCGCGAGGGCTACAGCGATGCGTTTCGAGAGGTCAACGCAAATGGCGACGACTATACCTGGTGGCCGGAGGGCGATGAGCGTCCCGGTCTTAGAACCGACACGCACATTATTTCTGAAAGCCTATCGCCCTGTGTGTTAGCCGCGCGTATCGAGAGCGAGGAGGCTTTTTCAAGCCATGCCCCGGTCATCATTGATTACGACCTTGAGCTATGAACCTGTTAGAGCTTCCATCTGCGCTGCATTCAGCGAAATACAAGCGCCTTCAGCCAAGTCGAGCAGTGCATCAAGCTCTGCGCGACTAAATACTTTATCCTCGGCGGTTCCCTGTACCTCGATCAACCCGCCGTTCGCCAGCATAACTACGTTAACATCACTCTGCGCAGTCGAATCTTCAGGATAGTCGAGATCCAGTACCGGCTGACCACGCCACATACCCACTGAAACTGCACACACACGATCAATCAATGGGTCCGTCTTTAGGTCACCCGCGCGTTGAAGTTTGTTGAACGCCGAGACCACCGCGACGCTGGCTCCGGTTATTGCGGTTGTGCGCGTCCCGCCGTCAGCCTGCAGCACATCACAATCGATTGTCAGCGTCCTCTCTCCCAACGCCTTAAGGTCAACACTTGCTCTTAAGGAACGACCGATCAACCGCTGAATTTCTACGGTGCGGCCAGACTGCTTTCCCCTGGCCGCCTCTCTGGCCATTCGCGTTCCAGTTGAGCGCGGTAACATTCCGTATTCAGCCGTGAGCCACCCCTGACCTTTTCCACGCAGGAACGCGGGCACGCCGTCGGAAATCGATGCAGTGCAGAGCACTTTAGTATTTCCGAAACACGCCAAGACGCTGCCTTCGGCCTGATTGGTGTAATCGAGTTGAAAGGAAACGTCCCGCATTTGGTCGAAATCGCGACCGCTCGGTCTTTTCACTGTGCTTGAATCCATGCTTTACCTTCTAATACGTGGGTGTCGCCTGTCAGTCTACTTGTTAGACTACGCACTTTCGACGTTCTTGGAGTACAGATGCCTCAGAGCATGACCGGATTTGCTAATCAAAGTGTGGCCGTAGGTGAATGGAATCTGTCGCTGGAGTGTAAGTCCGTCAACAGCCGTTTTCTTGACCTGACCCTCAAGCTGCCTGATGTAATCAAGCGCTCAGAACCCGCGCTACGGCAACTGGTCAGCGAAAAACTCGTCCGCGGGAAAGTGGAACTGTCTGTCCGCCTAGATCGGAGCGAGGGCGGGCCCGAGGCGATCTTAAACCTGACCAAACTCAATGATATGAAGGATGCTTTGGCCACCGTTGTGCAGCATATACCTAACGCAGGCACGCCCAGCTCACTGGATGTGTTGATGACACCCGGTGTTTGGGTCAGTGCGACCGTCGACTCAGACGAAATCATTGACGCGTGTCTTAATACCATGCCCGAACTTATGGCGTCGCTTAGCCGACATCGGCAGATCGAAGGCGACCGCCTTGAGACGCTTCTGCGAGAGCGTTGCCAAGGCATACAGAGAATCGTACTGAATTACCGAGAGCAATT
>JABIZW010000208.1 GCA_018666295.1 Halieaceae bacterium | reverse complement strand
CGTGACATTACGCTCAGCGCCGCGGGCTACGTCGATGAAGTCATTTCAGTTGACGCGGTGGCCAACACTGACCTTGACCTCGGCCGCGTTGAACTCACACCGGCAGCGGGACTTCTGCGTCTATCCTCGGTCCCAATGGGTGCTGTGGTGACGCGTGACGGACGTTTTGTCGGGGCGACGCCTGTTGACGTTGCCATGGATCCTTCAACAACACACCGCTTTAACCTCAGTCGAGCCGGTTATTTACCGGCCACTTTTGCGCTTGCTTTGGAAAAAGGCGTCGTCACGCAACGACAGATCGTTCTCTTGCCCGCATTGGGTGAGGTCGACGTTCAGGTCGCACCGGACAATGCAACCGTCGCTGTGAATGGCGAAGATCGCGGCGCCGGGAATCAGATCCTTTCCCTCCCCTCAGTGGAACAGGTGATCACCATAGCCGCGCCAGGCTATGCCAGTGTTGAGCGTCGAGTGACACCCCGTGCGGGGCTAAAGCAGCGCATTAAAGTTGGCCTCCTCACGATTGAGGAGGCTCGAAAAGCCGCGATCAAACCCGAAATGACAACCTCACTGGGTCAAACACTGCTGTTAATTGACCCAATGGTTGGCGCCACCAATGAATTCACCATGGGCGCACCACGGCGTGACGCCGGTCGTGGCGCCAATGAAGTTGAACGACCGGTCGCGCTCACCCGTGCCTTTTACCTGTCATCGACCGAAGTGACGAATGCGCAATTTCGTCAATTCACGCGTAACCACGAGTCCGGACAGGCGGGTGGTAAAAGCCTAAACAGAGAACATCAACCGGCGGTTCAGCTCTCTTGGCAGCAAGCGGCAAGTTTCTGCAACTGGCTGAGTGCGCGAGAAGGCCTCGCCGCGTTTTACACGGAAAAAGACGGGATCATTACGGGTTTCAATGCGTCGAGTCAGGGTTATCGCTTGCCCACAGAGGCCGAGTGGGCATTCGCTTCGCGCCTCCATGAGGGTGTGACACGGCGATTTGCGTGGGGCGACGCTTGGCCGCCTGAAAACGGTGCTGCCAATCTCGCCGACGCGTCATCCGCCATTGTCACCGGACGAATACTCAATGGCTATTCAGACAACGCACCAGTGAGTGCCGAGGTAGGGAAGTTTCCACCAAATCCCCGAGGGCTTTACGATATGGGTGGTAACGTCGCAGAGTGGGTGAACGATGTATATCGCATTGCCGTCCCCGGCGAGTCCGTGGCAGAAAATCCAATGGGCGATAACCAGGGAGACAATTACACAATACGCGGTGCGAGTTGGAGCTTAAGTAGACTGAGAGAACTCCGACTGACCTATAGAGATTATGGTGAGCGGGGACGAGATGATGTTGGATTTAGGGTGGCGAAATATGCAGAGTAAGCGTTGGCGAGGTGTCGTTTTTGCAGTGGTGTTGGCGGCCAGTGCCACGGCGCAGGAGCCTGCAACAGATCCGTCGCCGGAGGCGAATGACGAAGCGGTACAGGGCGCTTTGGAGTCAGCGGAACCTATAACACCGTCAGAGTCACCCAGCAGCGAATCCGCATCACAGGCGGTGGACACCTACACGCCAACTGAACGTATTTCTGAAGATCGCTCAGTTTCTTTCCCCGTTGATATCTGAGGCCGTACTGCATGTCTAAGTCGAAACTTCCTTCCGAATTCGCCTTCCAGCTCATAGCACTTCTCGCGGCGGTCATCATCGTTCACGGATTTTATGTGGGGCTGATTCGCCCCTCTGCAGACGCACAACTGACAATCCAAGCAGCGCTACAGGCCTCTGGCGAGGCCTTTGTGCCCGAGCGATCACTCTTCGTCGTGATTCGAGACTTTGAACAAGAAGCCTGCTTCATTTTGATGATCTGGGCGTTGGCGATCATGGGTCTCAAAGCCTGGATGACGCGTCAGGAGGCCGCCATGCTCGACAGAAACCTGATCGAGGTCACCACAGGGACCACGGTACTCCCGCAGGATGCACGCAGCTATTCGCGAGGCCTAGAAGCCCTGCCCGAGGCCGATCAGGAACTGCTGCTTCCCCGCACACTCTTGAATGCACTCAGTCGATTTTCGACCACCGCCAGTATTCCTGCGGTATCGGAAGCAGTACGCGAGCAGTGCGACATCGAAGCGGATAAGCTCGATTCGGAGTTATCAATGGTGCGTTACATCAGCTGGGCAATTCCATCCATCGGTTTTATCGGAACGGTACGTGGTATTGGCGATGCTTTAGGGCAAGCGTACAAAGCCGTAGAGGGCGATATCTCGGGGGTGACAGTGAGTCTTGGTGTGGCGTTTAACAGTACCTTCGTCGCATTAGTGCTCTCGATCATCATCATGTTCGCGCTGCATCAGCTACAGCTGTCGCAAGAGCGTTTAGTACTGAGTACGCAACGTTACATCGACAAAAAGCTCATCCGACATTTGGCAGCGCCCAAATGAGCCCAGTTTTTCTCGACGTCAATGACACCAGCCTAAGTCTCACTGCCGAGGACGAGGTTATATCCTCTCCCGGTGCTGTCCTTTCAGATTCTGGCGCGCTTTACTTCGGGGAGCCCGCTGTTTCACAACTCAAACGTCGCCCGCTTGACGTAAAGTCGGACTATTGGAGCCAGCTGTCGACCACGCCACTGAGCGCTCAGTTTGGAAGCGCACGACACACCGCCGACCTGGTCTATGAGCACCTCAAGTCATTGATGCCCAATCCAGAGTATCTGCATGATCTGTGCATCATTGCACCGAGCAATATGAATCAGACGCAACTCGAACTGCTGCTTGGCATTCTTAGTGCCTTAAACATCGAGCCCAGCGCTGTCGTCGATCGGGCGTTGCTTGCACACGCAAACCAGTCAGCTCCCGGCCTGAACCTCAGCCTTCAATGGCGGCAGCTCGTCGTCACCGAACTCGAGCAGGTGGACCAACGCCTCTGCGTGCTCAAGACCACCGCCATCCCAGGTCTTGGCTATTTAGATTTACTTGAAGACTGTCTTGAACATTTTGCTGACGCCTGCGTGGCGCAAACCCGCTTTGATCCACGAAGAAGTGCCGCCTCCGAGCAAACGCTTTTAAGTGCCATTGTAGGTCTACTGGCATCGCAGACTGATGACAACGAGCTCTCGGTAGAGGTCGAATCCTATACGTTCAAGGTCGCGCGAGATGCGCTAAAAAGAGTCGGTCAGCGGGTACTTGACGCTGTGGATACGGATGGAAAATCCATCAGTATCGACGCGTCCCTGTCTGTTTTTCCAGGAATGACTTTTGACTCAGTCACGACGCAAGCGTCACTAACAGAAGCCGCAAGCGCTATTCTTGACGGCACGACTGCTCAAGCACCGTTATCTCGGATTACCAGCTGCGCGCTCAGTCCTGAAGTCAGCCCTGAGCCCGCTCCCATACAGCAACCGCGCAGCCAGACTCGATTTCCCGATCTGGACGCCAGAGCCCGACAGCACAGCCCACCGACACACTTACTGATCGACACCACCGCTCACGCGATTGAAGGCCGAGAAAGTGTGTCGTTCGAGTTTGGCGTTGTTTCACAGAATGGTGTTGTCTGTATTGATGACCATTTTAAAGACCGGATTAATGTACTGTCGGTTTCTGGCTCCCACGACCAACTGACAACGGGGAGTAGGCTGTATCGCGACGACGGTAAAGAAGCTCTTCTGATTCGTGTTGAGTCGTAAAAATGCCGCGTCGAAAACGACAAACCAACACGTTTAATCTGAGCTTTTTAGATGTGATGTCCTGTGGGTTTGGCGCGGTCATACTGGTATTCCTCATTATTGATCACTCGATTGAAATTCAGATTCAGTCGGTAAATGCCGAGGTGCTTTCGGAGGTCAATCTTCTTGAAGAGGACATTCGCGACGGAGAGGAAGGCCTTGTCAGGTTACGTAACGCCGTCAGCAGTGCGGATCTCGATATTGTTGAGGCGACGGGACGCGCGCGCCTCGTCACCGAAGAACTTGGCCGCCTTGAGGCCTTGGTCGCCTCGCTGGAGGAGTCCGATGTCAGCGAAACAACCGATCTTGACGCCCTAAAGGCCGAAATTAACGTCCTCGAGGAACGGATTCAGCAGCTGCGCGAAGCCGCGGAGGCCGATGGTGGTCGCAGTGCACGCGAGTTTCAGGGAGAGGGCAACCGGCAATACCTCACAGGCTTGAAACTTGGGGGGAATCGCATTGCCATATTGATCGACGTGTCCGCCAGCATGCTTGCCCCCGAAGTGGTGAACGTTATCCGCATGCGAAATCAGTCGCCAGCGGTGCAGCGTGGCTCAAAAAAGTGGGTTCAAGCGCTCGATACCGTGGACTGGTTAACGGCCCAACTTCCGACCGGCGCGCGGTACCAGTTAATACTGTTTAATACGCAAGCGCGATTTGCACTCCCAGAGACACAAGGTCGCTGGCTTGAAATTGCCGACAGCGAACAAGTCGAACGTGCCGTCTCAGCGGTGCGCAATGTACTGCCAGAGGGCGGAACATCACTGCACAATGCATTTAACTTCTTATCTGAGCTCGACAGCAAACCCGACAATATTTTTCTGGTAACTGACGGGCTGCCTACACAAGGCAAATCAACGCCACGGAAAAATACTGTGTCAGGGCCGGCGCGGCTAAAACATTACCGTGACGCGCTAAAAGCCCTGCCCTCTGGCGTACCCGTGAACGTTGTCTTGTCACCCATGGAAGGAGACCCCATGGCGGCCTCCGAGTTCTGGAAGCTTGCACAAAATTCAGGCGGTAGTTTCATGGCACCTGCTAAGGACTGGCCGTAATGCGAAAGCGAAGACCGGCGCCGGAAATCTCACTGTCATTCTTAGACGTCATCTGCTGTGGTTTTGGCGCCGTGATCTTACTGCTGATGATCACCAAGACGGTCGAGCCGCAGGTCCTTGAAGAATCAACGGTGATTGCTGAAGGTAAGGTGTCTGAGCTCACCGAACAGTTATTTGAGATACGCGGTGAGACCAAGATTTTGAATCGCGAACTCGTGGCAAAACGCGAACAAATCTCAGAGTTTGAAATGCAGATCGCCATTCTCCAAGGGTCACTGGCATCGTCGAAATCACGTTTCGACGCCCTTCAAGTCACCCGAAATTCAAACAGTATTGTCGCCGAGCAGCTGGCCATTGCGCGTCAGGAATTAAGCGAAGAAGAAGAGCGCTTACTGGGTCGTGATGCAGAGCGAAAGAATCAACTGATCGGCGGAATTCCCGTCGACAGTGAGTACATTATTTTCATCATCGACACCTCTGGCTCCATGTTTTCGTACGCCTGGCAGCGGATGCTGAGTGAGATGGAAGCGACCCTTAATATTTACCCCAATGTCAAAGGCATTCAGGTCATGAACGACATGGGTAATTACCTTTTCAGTCGCTACGCTGGGCAATGGATTCCAGATACACCGGCACGACGACAGCTGATACTGAGAAATCTCGCCAATTGGAATGCGTTTTCTAATTCGTCACCCGTGGAGGGTATTACACAGGCCGTGCGCTCTTTTTATGACCGTGATAAAAAAATATCAATTTATGTTTTCGGCGACGAATTCACCGGACGGTCGATTGAGGACGTGGTGCTGACGGTCGACCGTCTTAATGCCGAGGCCGATACTCAAGAGCGTCGTGTGCGCATCCACGCCGTCGGCTTCCCCGTACAATTTATTAGGCCGCCCGAGTTGCAGGACACGGGCATTCGTTTTGCTACACTGATGAGGGAACTGACGCATCGAAATGGTGGAACGTTTGTTGGACTCAATGATTTCAGGCCCTAGCGCCAAGCGTTTTTACACGCTCTTCGCACTTGCGCTCATTACCGCGTGCAGCAGCCGTGAAGTGATTGTTGATGGAAGCTTCCCAACACCGCTGGTCGATCCTGTGCCCGTTTCTCTCGGTGTGGTGTTCACACCGGAATTTCGCGAGCATCAGTTGGTTGACGACGCGACGGGTCGTGGTGAAGTCAGCTGGAGCGTGAGTACCGGCGTTGCACAGGTGCAGTTTTGGTCCACCTTACTGCCGGCGTTTTTTCAAAACGTGGTCTTCATCGAGAGTTACGACGACTTAGAAACGTACGACGTCGATGCGGTTTTTGTGCCTGAAATTGCAGACGTGCAGTACGCGATTCCGCTGTACACGAACGTCAAAGTGTATGAGATCTGGATGCGTTACCGACTCAGGCTGGTTGAGCCCGAGCAGCTCAAAGACAACGACAAAAAGACACTCAGCCTCGACAATATGCAGCCCTTTGCTGAGTGGCCACTGACCGCCTATGGAAAAACACCCACAGCCTTCATGCAGTCAGACTCAGATGCCGTCAATTTGGCCGCCGTTATGGCATTGAGAGACGCAGGTGCTCACTTCATTACGAGCTTCGGTCGCGTGCCAGGCGTCATGGGCTGGTTAGAAAATCCGGAGGAATCGCAGTGAAGTCCGCCTTGCCCTTGTTATTGATGAGCGTTGCGATGCTCGGCGGTTGTGTGACTGCCAGTGTTGACGAGATGACCTTTGATGCGCCAACTGCGGGTATGCGCGACGGTAGTTTAGTGGTCTTGGGTCGTCGACACGCCCCGGATTACGACACGGAGCCTGACTTCATAGACTGCATTGGCGGGCACATTAGCCGTGGCTCAGAAAGCATCTATGTGATTCCCGAACAGCAGTTTGTGGATTCTCTATACCCTTGGTTTGAACCCAGAACCGCGCCACTGAGTATTGAAAGTGTCGGGCGCCTCATGGTCTTACCTACCGTTGCAGGCAAACTCCAAGAGCTCAATGTCAGCTATATGGTGTGGATTGACGGACGCACGCAGGAGACCAACAGTAGTGGCTCAATGACCTGCGGGGTTGGACCCACCGGTGCCGGTTGCTTCGGATTTGGCACTTGGGGCACCGAGTCTGAGTACGAGGCCACAATCTGGAACTTCGCCGACGGCGCAGAGGTGGGTAAAATGAGTGCGCTGACGAGCGGCCAGAGTTACATGCCCGCGGTGGTTGTACCCATCCCGATCATTGCACCGGTTCAGGATACCGCGTGTGAAAGTTTGGGCACCCAGTTGCTTCAGTACTTCTCTGCAGGATCCTGAGTCATGAAACGCCTTATCGCCGCGGTGTTCATTACCACTTTGCTCGCCAGCTGCGCGGGGTCCTCCACAGTGACGGTGGGTGGGCGACCGGTCAGCATGCCCAAGAAAGCCGCCGATGAGCACGAAAAGCTCATTGAGAATGTCGGCATTTACGATGATCCTGAGCTGGCAGCCTACGTCAATGAAATTGGTGCCCGGTTGGTCGGCACGTCAAGCATGCCCGATCAAGAGTTTACCTTCACACTGTTAGACTCACCCGACATCAATGCCTTCGCTCTACCCGGCGGTTTGATTTATATCAATCGCGGTCTATTGGCTTATCTCGACAGCGAAGCAGAGCTGGCCGGAGTGATTGCCCATGAGATCGGTCATATCACTGAACGACATCACGCTCGGCGTAAAACACAAACCATCACCAACCAAGTGGCCGCTGTATCCGCACTGATACTGACGGGGTCGGGTGACTTGTACGATGCAGCAAATATGTATGGGGCGGAACTGATCTCAGGGTTTGGTCGCGATATGGAGCTCGAAGCCGACGCCGCGGGTGCTGAGTTTATGCATAAGAGCGGCTATGACGCAGATGCACTGTTATCCGTCATTGGGGTTCTTAAAGACCAGGAGCGCTATCAAAAGGCGGTGGCAAAAGCCTCTGGACGACCCTCTGGAACTTATCACGGATTGTATGCGAGTCACCCGCGTAACGACCTAAGACTACAGACGGTGATCAAGACAGCCAACACGCTCGACCTTGACGCGATGTCCGAAAACCCCGAACTACCTGGCCGGTTTAGGCGTGAAACTGACGGCATGGTCATCGGCGCCAGCGCTGAAGCGCAAAGCGATCCACTCCGCTACTACCACAATAAACTCGACTTCACCTTTGAGCACCCGGAGGGCTGGACCGTCAGTGCAACAACGCGAGAAATCATCGCTCGTGCGCCGGACACAGATGCCATGCTCACCATTAAAATTGCAAAGATCGACCCCAATGCAACCCCTGAGGTAGCACTACCTTCACTGGCCTCGGGTGATGTCAATGAGCAAGAAAGCTTTGAGAGCCAAGGCTTACAGGGCGCAACGGGGCTCGCAACAGCTGCGGGAAACCAGAAACGCCTCGGCGTCGTCGATCACCGATTTCGCTACTTATTTGAGGGAGAGGCGGGTGACTTTAATGCAGTCGACAGTGCCTTCAAGACGATCATCACGTCATTCAGACCCCTTTTTCCAAAAGAAAAAAAGCGCGGCGAAAGTCACGTATTGAATTACATTCAAGTCCCTCGCGGCGCTACATTTGACTCGCTGAGCTCGGGCATAAGAGTGCCCGACGCGGAAAATCAGTTGCGACTCATTAATGGCTATTACCCCAGCGGCGAACCTCGCACCGGAGACTGGCTAAAAGTGCTTCGCTAGTCGCTCTGCTTGACTGCCATTTCGTGACATGATGTCGCTGCGATAAGGGGGGATCTCATGCGCGTCATAACAATAATTATGCTGTCATCACTGTTGAGTCTGATCCAAACAGTGAGTGCAGAGACGGTGGTCTACACCGCCAAGCTTGTCCGCACAATGGAGCCTGCGCTACCCGAGGCGACTGCGGTTGCCGTCGAGGACGGGAAGGTCCTTGCGGTGGGTTCGCTCGACTCACTCAAACCCCTAATTACGGCCCGCAGCGCAAGAATCGATCGGCAGTTTGAGCAATCAGTCATCACACCGGGGTTTATTGACCCGCACGTTCACCCCACGTTACCTGCAGTGCTTACCCAGTTTCCATTTCTTGCCCCGGATGATTGGCGTCTGCCAACAGGCGATTTCCCTGGCGCTAGAACACCCCAAGATTATCGTAAAAAACTGCACGAGCTGGTGGCGGAAAATGATACGCCCGGTATTCCGTTTATTGCTTTCGGTCACCATCCGCTGTGGCACGGACCTGTCTGGCGTGAAGACTTGAACGCTTGGTTTGGCGACACGCCCGTCATGATTTGGCACCGCTCCTTTCACGAAATTGTGGGTAACGATGCGGCTTGGGCATTACTCGGCGTGACTGAAGCTGACGCTGACGCCATTGAGGAGGGTGCCAACTGGGAGCGAGGTCACTTTTACGAGCTGGGCCTGCGCGCTGTATTTCCAAAAATGGGTTTCCTATTTGAGCCCACGCGTTACGGACGTGGCATGCGAAACTTCCTCGCCATGATGCACGAATCAGGGGTCACTACTGCCGCCGACATGGGCACGGGCATCTTTGGTAACCCGGTTGCGGAAATTAAGGCCGTGAGAGCCGCCGTAGCCTCAGATCCAGTGGGCGTGCGTGTATTGCTCACGCCGATCATCACGGACTTTATGACCCGTGGTCAATCGCCTCAAGAGGCCCTCGATGAAGTTCGAGAATGGCAGGCACTGAACACCGAGCGTGTCGTAGTGGGCAACCACTTCAAACTCATGATTGACGGCGCGATCTTTTCTGGGCTCTCTCAAATGGGTGCACCGGGTTATCTCGACGGTCACAGCGGTGTTTGGATGGTCGATATTCCTAATCTCACGGCATTCGCAGAGCGATTTTGGGACGCAGGTTTTCAGCTCCACGCACACAGCAACGGAGATGCAGCAACGGCTCGATTTATTGAGCTCTTAGAATACCTGCTTGCAAAAAACCCCAAGCGCGATCACAGAATGACGCTTGAGCACTTTGCCTACAGTACCGAAGACCAAAATCGTAAACTCGCCGCCCTGGGCGCGGCCGTTTCTGCCAACCCCTACTATCACTACATACTCTCTGAGATGTACAGCGGGGACTGGCTTGGACCTGATCGTGGACCACAGATGGTGCGTCTGGGATCACTCGAAAAGAAAGGAGTTCCAATAGGGCTGCACTCCGACAGTCCTATGGCTCCGTTGTCGCCACTGACATTGATGTGGACCGCGGTTGCTCGAGAAAATCTCTCGGGGGAACGTACCGGGCAAGCAGAGCGCATGACGCGCATGGGCGCCTTGAAAGCAGTTACGATTGACGCCGCGTGGATTTTAGGTCTGGAAAATAGCATCGGCTCCATTCGTGCGGGGAAAGCCGCTGATTTCGCCGTTCTTTCCCACGACCCCCTGTCCGTACCGATAAATCAATTGCGATCAATCAAGGTGGTCGGTACTGTCTTTGCGGGCATTGCACACCAAAATTAATTATTGAGGTTTTTATGAGCGCTTTATCGTCTTCATTCACTTTTGCTAACGGTACGACAATCGATAATCGCTACATGTTGGCCGCCTTGACGAACCTTCAAAGTGGCGCAGACGGCGTCTTAAGTGACGATGAATATCACTGGCTGACCCGACGAGCCCAAGGGGGCTTTGGTCTGACCATGACCTGTGCCACCTCGGTACAACATCGCGGCGTTGGCTTCCCGGGTCAATTAGGCGCCCACGACGATCAACATACGCAGGGTCTCCAGCGTTTAGCTCAAGGCATCAAGGCACAGGGCAGTCACGCGGTGGTTCAGCTTCATCATGGTGGTATGCGTGCGCTTGGCAGCTATTGCGACGACACACCCATGTGCCCGTCTGACGATGAGGCCACGGGATCAAAGGCGATGACGGTTGAGGAGGTTGAGGGGTTTATTGAGGACTGCATAGCGGCCGCTGTTCGCTGCCAAAAAGCGGGCTTTGACGGCGTGCAGCTCCACGGCGCACACGGCTATTTACTCGCGCAGTTCTTAAGCCCTGAGTTGAATCGCCGTGATGATGCCTACGGCGGCTCACCGGAGAAGCGTGCGAAGCCTCTTATGGATATTATTGCGGGTATTAACCAGTCCTGCGGTCGGGCCTTCAGTCTGGGCGTGCGCCTCTCACCGGAGCGTTTTGGCCAGCGGACAGAGGAAATTCGCGATCTAGCGGCAGATCTTTTGGTCGATCCACGCATTGACTACCTCGACATGTCGCTGTGGGATGTGTTCAAGGACGCAAGTGACGAGGCGTTTCAAGGCGCATCGCTGCTTAAAGTTTTCGCCGACCTACCGCGCAAGGGTGTGGCCCTGGGCGCTGCCGGTAAACTCTATTCGGCGCGTGACTGTGAGCGTGCGATTGAACACGGACTCGACTTTGTCATTATAGGTCGAGCAGCCGTTGTTCACGCTGACTTCCCGACACAAGCTTTGTCAAATCCAGCCTTTAAAATGTTGGATTTACCGGTGTCGCGCGACCATCTCGCAAGTCAAGGACTGAGCCCTACATTCATCGATTACATGGCGTCGTGGAAAGGCTTTGTCGCCGTGTAATTCTGGTCGTTATTGACTAACCAAAACGCGTATCTGCCACGAACGGATTAGACGCCCGTTCGCGCCCAAACGTTGAGTCTGGACCATGTCCGGGCAGGAACTGCACGTTGTCCCCAAGGGGAAAAAGCTTCTCTCTAATCGAATGAATTAACTGATCATGATTACCCATCGGGAAGTCAGTTCGACCGATAGAGCCCGCAAATATGACGTCACCAACCCACGCAAACTGCTGTTTTGTATCGTAGAAAACAACGTGGCCAGGCGTGTGTCCGGGGCAATGGATGACGGCGAGCTCAAGATTTCCGACAGTGACTGTCTCTCCATCAACTAACCACCGATCGGGCTCGAAAGCCTCCGCGGTTGGGAAGCCTGACATCTCACACCATTTCGGCAAATTATCAATCCAAAACCGATCCGCTTCCTCCGGTCCTTCGATCGGAACACCCCACTGCTTCCTCAGCACATCAGCCGCAGCGCAATGATCCATATGCCCGTGCGTCAACAAAATCTTCTCCACTTTTGCATCCATCTTCTCGATAGCAGCCTGAATCAGATCGATGTCGCCACCGGGATCAACGACCGCGGCTAACCCCGTCTCATTGCACTTAATGACGGAGCAATTTTGCTGATAGGGGGTCACGGGAACAACCGAAACGGACAGGCTCATGAGGCAGTCTCCGACGACTCACCCGTCGCGGTCTCGTCAAGGTCCGCATCAGGGTCGTTGAAGATCACTTCGTCCAGCTGGCCCTCGTGGTAGGCCACCACCGTCGAAACCGTAGCGTCGCCTGTGACATTCACGGCTGTTCGCACCATGTCCAGCAGTCGGTCAACACCCAATATAAGCGCAATCCCCTCTACTGGAAGCCCTGCTTGCGTGAGGACGAGTGAGAGCATAATGAGGCCTGCACTGGGCACTGCAGCGGTTCCAATCGACGCAAGAGTTGCGGTGAGCACCACCATCAGGAGCTGCGAGCTCGTCAGATCAATACCGTAAACCTGCGCAATAAAGACGGTCGCAACGCCCTGCATAATGGCAGTCCCATCCATATTGATGGTCGCCCCCAGGGGCACCGCAAATCCGGCAACGCTCTTATTAACACCCAGACGTTTTTCAACCGTTCGCAATGTTACGGGTAACGTCGCCCCTGACGAGGATGTCGAAAACGCGAAGGCCCACACTCGTCGCATTTTTTGTCGAAGCATGGACGGTGATAACGGCGTGAGTGTTCGCAGTACCAAACCGTAAACGACAAATCCGTGGAAAAGAAGGACGCCCAGCAAGGTAAAAAAGTACGCTGCAAGGTCAAAGATAGTCCCAAATCCCATGGTCGCAAACAGCTTAGTCAAGAGCGCAAAAACACCGTAGGGTGCCAGCTCTATCAGAACACCCACCATTTTCATGACGACGACTTCCATGTCCTGGAACCACGCAATTAAGCGCTCACCGGCAGCACCCGCGCGCGTCAGGGCAAACCCAACCAACAGTGCAAACACGATGACTTGCAGCATATTGCCCTCAGCCATCGCCGCAACCGGGTTCGTTGGGAAAATATTGATCAGCGTTTCTTTGATCGGCGGAGCCTCTTTTGGAACAAAGTCAGAGCTTGCCACCGCATTGACGCCCTCTCCGGGTCCGACCGCCAAGGCAATCGCCAAGCCTAAGGTCACCGCGATACAGGTTGTCACCAAATAAAGTCCCAGTGTCTTACCCGCGATAGGGCCCATACGACTGCTGGCCCCCAGGGCAGCCATGCCACAAATGAGCGACACTAAGACGAGCGGTACGACCAAAAGCTTCAACGACGCAATAAATATGCGGCCAAGCACATCAAACAGGCCCATGACCAGTCCGTTGTAGAGAACACCATAGAGTCCACTCTCGGGGCTCAAGGACGCCAGTGTGATTTCAAGCACCGACCCCAGACCGATTCCCAAGACCATGGCCAATAAAATTCGATTGGTTAATGACATTTTTACTCCTCGCAGGGTTCGGGCCGCCACTCACTGACAGAAACGTCAGCACAGGCATTACAAGCCGAAGGGTACGTCCTTATTAAGCCTGACGCCATGACGGCACAGACGGGCTTGTACTCCATGGTGCAAATCCGCGGACGCGGCGTTTCACAGGTATTCGTTTGAGTTGTCACCCCTGTCGCACCCGATTGAGCGCTGGGCTTGGTGGTGAGCAGGTCGATCGGCGACGCACATCCAGACGACAATACGATGAGGCCAACCCCTAGGCCGAGCCGTGCAATTCTCCTCACAACAGAGGTCATTTCAGTCTTCATTCGTGTCAGTCTCTTCTCATCGACTTAAAAATGCTGGGATGGTTTAGATTCATAAAGGCCATCCATCATCAATTGACTCGGCGCCTACGACGCTAACAGTGCATCACGCCGAGCTGTCAGTGCACGTTGCCGCTCGCTAATCGTCACCGAACTCGACGCCTTGGCCAGGCGGTCGTTTACCCGACGCATTCGTGTGAGCGTCTGAGGTGTCGGCGTCCTCATTTTTTTAACGATGGACTCCATGTCGCTCATCTTACCCCAGCAATTCAATACAACATCACACCCAGCTGCTTGCGACTGGGCCGCCAAATCACCGATGTCACCCGAAAGAGCCTTCATGTCTAGGTCGTCTGTCATGAGCAAGCCGTCGAACCCAACGGTCCTGCGAATCACGCGACCGATGACGTCCTCGGACAGCGTCGCACAGTGCTGAGAATCCCATGCCTCGTAAATGACATGGGCCGTCATCGCCATACTGGCGTCATTGAGCGCCTTAAACGGCGCCAAATCTCGCTCAAGCTCCGTTTGGTCAGCAACGACGCGGGGCAGTTCCAGGTGCGAGTCAACAACAGAACGACCATGACCGGGAATATGCTTAATGACTCCCTCGACACCGCCGGCGCTTAATCCTGCCAAGCAAGCACGCCCAAGCGCGGCCACCGAGGACGAATCCTGAGAAAACGCGCGATCGCCAATGACATCGTGGGCGTTCATCACGGGGACATCCAGCACGGGCGCGCAGGCCACGGATAGACCCACCTCGGCCAAATCAAGCGCAAGCGCCTCGTAATTCAGAGTGCAAGCCTCCAAACCCCAGTCTCGGTTGCGGCGGTAGAGCGCCTCAAACGTGGCGGCGGGTGGATAGGCCGCCCATTGGGGTGCTTGCATGCGAGCCACTCGCCCGCCCTCTTGGTCGATCAGTACAGGGAGTTGATCGTTACCCGTTAGCGCACGCAGTTCACCGGTTAATCGTTGTAACTGCTGACGATCGGCAATATTTCGGCCAAATAAAATAAAGCCAAACGGACGAGTTTCTTTGAAAAAATCGCGCTCTATACGGGTTAAGGACAGGCCCTCTAGGCCGAAAATCACAGGTGTCATGACTGTTGTTCCACCACGTTTTTGGGCGTGCACAGACGCACAAGCGCTGCGTTTGTAGGAGAATCAACCAACGAACGCCACGCAACACTGTCAAACCTCAACCACAGCCAAGCCGCGGTGGGAAGACGACTGAGCATCAACTGGGGATAGAGTAATCGGGCAAGCGCCGACAGGGCTGGGTTGTGGCCAATAACCGCCATATTATCTAAACGGTCATCCGCCTCTGACAGCCAAGCGATAAGGTCATGAGCGTCGAATGTGTACAGCCGGTCATCGGTTGTCGACACTGTTCCCTCAAGTGCGGTCCAGCCGCTCACAAGGCCTTGAAATGTCTGTTGCGCGCGAACGGCGCTGCTTACAAATACGGCGGGGGTGTCTTTTAAGTACACCGACATTGCTGTCCCCATGAGCACGCTTGCCTGCTGACCGCGCGCATTGAGTGGTCGCTGATGGTCACCCAGTGACGGGTCATCCCACGAAGACTTTGCATGACGAATCAAATGAAGCTGCTTCACTGCATCCGGACTCTCAGTTGCGCTGCCTACTCAGACAACAGTAAATAAATGCACCTTCTTTTTGCCCAGCCGGGTGATGAAGTACTGCCCGTGCATCGCACTGTCGATTGCAAAGCATTTTTGCGGATTAGCATTATCGTCCACTGAAACCGGCTTCCCATTAATCACCACCGCCGATCTCCCCAGTGCATCCTTGACCTGCTTGCCTGAGGTAACCATGCCGGCATCAGTTAAAAGTTGCGTTAGCGTTGCCGGTAATTCTGCTCTGGCGACAGTGCTACTGGGCAGTCCATCCAGACTCAACTGGGCTAAATCAGACTCAGACAATGCGCCCTCTTCACCGTTAAACATTGCCTGAGTAATCCGCTCTGCCGCCTCAAGCCCGACGTCGGTATGCACTAAGCGCGTGACCTCTTGTGCGAGCACCATTTGTGCTTGAGGTCGACCCTCACGCTCAGCATCTTCCTGCTCTAAGGCGTCAATATCGCTGACCGACAGGAACGTGAAGTACTTCAAGAAGGTGTACACGTCAGCATCAGCAGTGCTCAGCCAGAATTGGTAAAACGCATAAGGTGAGGTCTTTTTAGCGTCCAGCCAAATGGTGCCTGACTCAGTCTTACCAAACTTCGTCCCATCGGCTTTAGTCACCAAGGGCATTGTCAGACCTTGAACTTGCGCACTGTTCATTCTGCGCGTTAAGTCCACCCCACCCGTAATATTTCCCCACTGGTCAGAGCCGCCAATTTGAAGCTCACATCCGTAGCGCTTGTTCAGCTCGGCAAAATCAAATGACTGCAAAATCATGTACGTAAATTCAGTGAAACTAATGCCAGCGCCCTCTCGCTCAATACGTTGTTTGACCGACTCCTTCGCAATCATGTTGTTCACCGAAAAGTGCTTACCGACGTCTCTCAAAAACGTCAGTACGTCGACGTTTGCCGTCCAATCAAGGTTATTGGCCATGACGGCAGAGGCGTCACCCTCAAACGATAAAAACTGAGACATTTGTGTTCTTAGCCGACTCACCCACTTCGACACCACGTCAGGTGTATTCAAGGCGCGCTCATGGGCCTTAAAGCTGGGGTCGCCAATCAAACCCGTCGCGCCACCTACCAGTGCAATGGGCGTATGGCCCGCCAGCTGAAAGCGTCTTAGCATCAGCAAAGGAACGAGCGAGCCAATGTGCAAACTGTCGGCGGTGGGGTCAAACCCGCAATATAAGATCCTAGGCTTGTCAGACAGCCACGCCTCAAACTGCTCGTCGCCCGTGGTCTGAAAGACCAAGCCTCGCGCTTTCAGATCCTGAAAAAAAGCCATTACTTACCCTTTTTTATTTAAGTGACTGTGACATGCCGCGCTCAACTGCCGTCAAGCCCCTCTCCAACACTCACATTGCGTCTAACCATTCGTGAAGCGGCTATTGTCGGTTATGATGCAGGGCAATGAACAGCCCCACAACAGGGGCGGGGTATGGAATGGCCTTGCAACGCAAACCGAAAGGCGCCACGCGCCTAGAAAATAGCGCCGGATTATCGATTGATAAAATCCGCCTTCTTTGGGGCGCGCTCAGTCTACTAATCTTAGTACTGCTATCACAGCTTTTCGTTGGATCGCCCAGCAAAGTCGTCGACGACTCTCAGTCCGTTTTTCCCGATCCATTGCTCACAGCCACGACTCAAATCTCGTGGGATGCTGTGACAGAAGGACAAATTCAAGCACCGGACAAGGCGCCGCTGCAATGGAATGACGTTACGGTGAGACGCGGCGACAATCTGAGCCTCATCTTCAATCGCGCAGGGTTTTCCGATCGAGACGTCTTTGAAGTCACGTCTAACGACAGTAAAAGAGCACTGAGAAAAATTTTTCCCGGACAGCTCATCGGCTTTGCCGCCAATGAAGAAAACCAACTGGTTGCCGTGAGGCATATCGAGTCGAGCCTCAAACAGACTGTTTACTCGAAAATCGATGATGAATTCCTCTCAGAAGTCATCGTTCGTGCGCCTCAAGTACGAGAACGTACGGTAGCGCTCACCATCGAAAGCTCACTCTTCCTTGCCGGTGATCGAGCGGACCTCTCAGCCAATATCATCATGGAGCTCGCCTCGATCTTGGGCGGCGTAATCGACTTCGCGCTCGATCCTCGCAAAGGCGATGACATCATTATTTTATTTGAAGAACACTTTCTCGATGGCGAGAAAATTTCAGACGGTAATATTCTTGCCGCCTCATACACGACCTCACGACGCGCGGTCGACGCCTATCGATACACCGACAGCCAGAACGTAACGGGGTATTACGACGGTGAAGGGGTCAGTATGCGAAAAGCATTTCTCAAAGCGCCTCTGGATTTTACTCGCGTCAGTTCGAGCTTTAACCCGAATCGACTCCACCCCATATACAAAACGAAGCGACCGCATCGGGGTACCGACTATGCCGCGCCGAGGGGCACGCCCGTTTATGCCGCCGGTGACGGCAGAGTCGTAGAGGCAGGATACAATCGATCCAACGGTAATTACCTTTTTATTCAGCACGGGGAAGGCTTTAAAACCCACTACCTTCATTTGAATAAAAAGCGCGTCGCCCGCGGTGATCGCGTAAAGCAGGGTCAAGTGATTGGCACCGTCGGTTCAACGGGCGCAGCAACAGGTCCACACTTGCACTACGAGTTCTTGGTCAATGGTGTTCACCGCAATCCAAGGACCGTGCACAAGATATTACCCAAAGCAAAGTCCCTGCCCGAATCCGAGATTGCACTGTTTAAAGACGCCATCCGCCAACCCGTCCAGCGGCTGGCATCCATGAAAAGTCGCGGCACCATGATGGGGGCCGAGTGACCCAGCAGCGGCTCTTTATTGGACTGATGTCAGGCACGAGCGGTGACGCGATTGATGCCGCCCTTGTCCGCTTTGACACAGCGGGCCGACCGCGCCTCATGACAAGCCACCAAGTTGCGCTTCCCCCATCCATACAGTCGCGTATTTTTGACCTCCAATCAGGACTCGAAACCCATATCGAACGCGTGTGTGAGCTCGACATCGACATGGCAGACCTTTATACGAAAGCGGTGAACGAGCTGTTGACACGCTCTGGGACGGACAAGGCCTCGATTGAGGCCGTAGGAAATCACGGACAAACTCTGCTTCATTATCCCAATCTAACGCGCGCATTCACCTTGCAAGTGGGTGACAACCACCGATTGGCTGAGCGGACCGGCATTGCTGTCGTTGGTGATTTCAGACGTCGCGATGTTGCCGCGGGCGGGCAAGGCGCGCCGCTGGTGCCGGCGTTTCATAAAACACTCGTGGACAGCACTGAATCTGCGGTCTTTTTGAACATTGGCGGGATCGCAAATATCAGCGTTATTGCCGCGGCGGGTGTTACAGGGTTCGATACAGGTCCGGGTAATACGCTCATAGATGCCTGGATCCGCCGGCACAAAAATAAGGCCTTTGACCAAGGCGGCGCGTGGGCGGCAGAGGGGCAAGTACTCGAGCCATTGATCAGTGAAATGTTAGCCGACCCGTATTTCTCACAAGGGGCGCCTAAAAGTACAGGTCAAGACTACTTTAACCTCACTTGGTTGGAGCGGTTTGAACTCAAGTCCTATCGTGCGGAAGACGTACAGCGCTCACTTTTAGAACTAACTGCGCGATCGATCGCAGCCGAAATCAACACGACAGGCTGCCGCACGGTTTACCTCTCGGGTGGCGGCTATCACAACAGCCTCTTAGTGCAGCGACTCGTAGACTTAATACCGCAAGCACACCTGCACTCGACCGACAAACTCGGTGTCGATCCCGATTTTATGGAGGCTATGGCTTTTGCGTGGCTCGCTAAGCAATGTGTGGACGGCAAATGCAGCGGTGTGCCCGAGGTGACAGGTGCGGTATCTCCAAGAATCTTGGGGATTGTCTTTCCAAAGCACTAGCCGCAATTTTTACGCGCCAGCAGGGCCTGGACTAAATTGAGAATGATGCCCCACAACCACAGGTCGTGGTCGCGTTGGGGTTATTAACGACGAATTTTGCACCCTCTAGCCCTTCGACGTAGTCAATCTCTGACCCCATAAGGTATTGGTAACTCATGGAATCGATGAGCGCAGCCACGCCCTCTCGCTCAATAACCCAGTCGTCTTCCGCCGTTTTTTCGTCAAAGGTAAAGCCGTACTGAAAACCTGAGCAGCCACCCCCCGTGATATAAACGCGGAATCGCAGAGACGGGTTGTCCTCCTCCGCAATTAAAAATTGCAGCTTGCCAACGGCACTGTCCGACAAACTAATTTCAGTGGGGTCAAACCCTGCCACTACGGTCATAGAAATCTCCCGCCTTACACCTTGTCGGCGACTGAAGACGCCGTCACTGCTGTGATTGACTCGACCTTAGCCGATGCAGTCGAATGCTTGAGGTTGCCGTCAATTTTACTGCCCATCGACATTTCAATGAGGTTGTAATACACATCGCCCGTAACCATCGCACCCTTCGTCAGCTCAAGATTTTCTGAGCTGTAGATATTGCCCTTCACCGAGCCACTGATCGATGTCGACGGCACACGAATCTCGCCCTCTACTGAGCCGCCTGCAACGACTCGCAACAACGCGGACGCACCGGACTCAGCACTGATCGAACCAATGACGCGTCCTTCAATATCCAGGTTGCCCGAGAAAGTGATGTCGCCAGAGACCGTTGTTCCCGCCGAGATTAAGGTCGTGCTTCCCTTGGCAGCTGCGGGCATCTGTGTTTGCTTGTTTCTCATGACATCACTCCTTATTTATCGCGTACTGTAGACAATCGAGCCGCTCCAGTCGAAATTCTGTTCGTATTGCCGCTTACGCGGGGACACCAATTCTATGTCAAAGCGAACCGCGGCGGGAGAAATGTTGGCTGGAATCGTCAAAGTGCCCGATATACGTTGAAAATACTTGAACGCCAGATCGTGGTTACCCGCATCTGAGTCTTCAAGCAGCACGCTATTTTCGTCAGCATCGACAATCTGGATCCGCAGCTGGCCGCGATAAAATTGACTTCCCGGGGCCAGGCGTTGGACCACTGCCCGGTATTCCAATTGTCTTAATTCCGGATCCCAGTTGAGATCGGGCGGGCGAATTTTCACCGCGCTCACGTCTTCGGTCGACGACATAATGTCTCTGTAGAAAACGAGCTCTCGCTCTAGCGCATCAACACTGCGTGCTGACACGGACAGCTCGGTCCGCAAGCGACTTAGCGTTTCTTTGTCGACGGCCACCCGCGTCTTTAGCTTTGAAATCGTCTCCTTTAGACCGGCCTCGTCCAAGACTAACGGCACGCGATCATCAAATCCGTGTTGGTAGCCTAAAAAATAAACGCCAACAGCAAACACAAGCACTGCGGATGCCGCGGCAATGCGGATCCGGCGCTGCCGAGGAACATTGACACGCGTCACAACCGTTTTGTAATCGTCGGCAGCCATTTTAAATTAGGGGTGACTGGACGGCATATTGAGTCCCGTACACTCGTCGAGACTCAGCATTAAGTTCATGGCCTGAATGGCCTGCCCCGCAGCCCCTTTCACCAGATTATCGATCGCAACAGTAACCACCACTTTATCTCCGGGAGGACGCGTCACGTCGATCTCACATCGATTGGTTCCGTTGACGTGGCGGGTCTCAGGTTCGTAGTCGCCCTCTGTCAAGGTAATAAAAGGTTCGCAAGCGTAGCGGTCTTTAAAAACGGCACGCAAATTAGTGCTTTGATCCGTAAGGGTCGCAATCAATGTCGCATGAATACCCCGAACCATGGGCGCCAAGTGCGGCACAAAGGTCAGCGCGACAGGATCATCGGTCATGCGCGCAAGGCCCTGCTCCATCTCTGGTAAATGTCGATGTCCACTGACGCCATAAGACTTCATTGTCTCCGCAGACTCGGTCAACAGTAGATTCACTTTGGCGCTACGGCCGGCGCCACTGGTTCCCGATGCACACGACGCGATCAAACTCCCTGCATCAACCAGGCCCGCCTCTAATAACGGCAAAAAGCCCAGCTGCACAGCCGTTGGATAGCACCCTGGACACGCGACAAGCTGCGCATGCCGAATCGCCTCGCGATTCACCTCAGGCAGTCCATAAACGGCCGCAGTCACAAGCTCGGGTGCCACGTGATTGACGCCATACCAGGATTCCCAGACACGGGTGTCCGTGAGCCGAAAGTCAGCCGAGAGGTCGATGACTCTTTTCCCGCGGGTAACAAGCCCCGGTACGCTGTTCATCGCGACCGCATGTGGCGTTGCAAAAAACACAAGGTCACAATCTTCAAAATCGACCTCAGCCGGATCCTCGAACGATAAATCGATGAAGCCTTTTAAGTGCGGAAACAGCCGGTCAACGCGCACGCCTGCCTCCGCTCGCGAGGTCAACCGCGTAATCGCTACAGCTGGGTGGCCCAGTAGCAATCGAATCAATTCTACCCCGGCGTAGCCGGTGGCACCCACAATGCCAACATTAATCATTTCAGGCCTAAGATCTGATATTGTGCGCGTAGTTTACTTACTGTTCAGTTTGAAACCAGTATGGAGTCACCAATGCTTTGGATTCAGGGTCTCCACGTCATTTTCGTTGTGACATGGTTTGCCGGTCTTTTTTACCTCCCGCGTATTTTCGTCTACTACGCACAGGCGGAGGACGACACCACGCGGATGACGTTGGCTATAATGGCCCGCAAACTCTATAAATTCGTCACACCACTGATGATGCTTGCCATTATCCTCGGGCTTTGGCGGCTCAGCTACGCACTGGACTACTACCTCACCAGCCTCTGGATGCAACTCAAACTCGCTGGCGTTGTATTTTTGCTGATATACCATGTGCAATGCGGGCGATACGTGAAGCTCATTAACAGCGGCGACGATCATAGAAGTCACGTGTTTTATCGCTTTTTTAACGAAATACCGGTGTTGTTTCTGTTTGCGATTGTACTGTTGGTTTACGTGCGACCGGGCTAACACCGAGAAAATTTACTGAAAAACGACATGAAGTTGGGGGACGCTGGTCAATGACAAAATCAGAAGCACTGTTCGAACGGGCACAAACGCATATTCCAGGCGGTGTTAATTCGCCTGTCCGAGCCTTCAAAGCCGTGGGGGGCACGCCGCGATTTATGGAGCGTGCTGACGGCGCT
Source organism: Halieaceae bacterium (assembly GCA_018666295.1). Taxonomy (GTDB): domain Bacteria; phylum Pseudomonadota; class Gammaproteobacteria; order Pseudomonadales; family Halieaceae; genus Luminiphilus. The sequence continues at coordinate 27,471 of JABIZW010000208.1, read as the reverse complement.
TACATTTTTGACGTCGACGGGAAGAGATACATCGACTACGTGTTGTCTTGGGGCCCTATGATCATGGGTCATAACCACCCGAAGGTTCGTGACGCGGTAATCAGCACAGCTCAAGACGGTCTAAGCTTTGGCTGCCCAACCGAAATCGAGATCGAACTCGCCGAGCGACTCTGCAGTCTCGTTCCGAGTCTTGAGCAAGTTCGCATGACCAGCTCCGGCACAGAAGCCACTATGAGCGCAATCCGGCTCGCTCGAGGTGCCACGAGCAGGGACAAAATCATTAAGTTCGAAGGGTGCTACCACGGCCACTCAGATTCCTTACTGATTAAAGCGGGTTCCGGCGCACTGACCTTTGGCGTACCCAGCTCGCCAGGCGTACCCGAGGTCTTAGCGCAACACACAATCACACTGCCATTTAACGACCTAGACGCGCTGAAAAAAGCGTTTGAAGCACACAGCCAAGACATTGCCTGCGTCATTACCGAGCCGGTTACAGGCAACATGAACTGCATCTTGCCCGAACCTGGCTATCTTGAGGGCATGCGTGAGCTTTGTACCCAGTACGGTGCGATTCTCATCTTCGATGAAGTGATGACAGGCTTTCGTTTTGGCACACACTGCGCACAGGGGCACTTGGGTATAGACCCTGATCTCACCTGTTTGGGCAAAGTCATCGGCGGCGGGATGCCCGTTGGCGCGTTCGGTGGCAAAAAAGAAATTATGGCGCATATTTCGCCGCTGGGTCCTGTGTATCAAGCGGGAACGCTGTCAGGAAACCCTGTTGCAATGGCGTCGGGGCTCGCGACTCTAGACATTATTTCTCAGCCTGGCTTCTACGACGCGGTTTTCCGCCATACGACGCAACTGTGTGAAGGTATGCAACTTGCTGCCGATGAGGCGGGCATCCCCTTTACCACTAACCACCTCGGAAGCATGTTTGGCTTCTTTTTCACCGAGGAAAAGAAGGTCACCCAGTACCCTCAAGTCATTGGTGCCAATGTTGCGCGGTTTAATCAATTTTTCCATCTGATGCTTCAAGAAGGTGTTTATCTTGCACCGGCTTCCTTTGAGGCTGGCTTTATGTCGTCCGCCCACACTGACGAAGACATCGCGAACACAGTGGATGCAGCCCGGCGCGCATTCCGCACCTTAAACCAGGGAGCATGACCCATGAGCACACCGAGAGGCCCCTTCCCGTTAACTCGAATGCGCCGCCTCCGCGCATCGCAATTTGCGCGTGAACTGACGGCAGAGTCCGCCCTTGCAGCCAACGATTTTATCTACCCGATGTTTGTGCTTGAGGGTGAAGCACAACGAGAGGCGGTTCCATCGATGCCCGGCGTCGAACGATTGAGTATCGATTTGCTGATCGAGCGCGCACGCGAAGCCTTTGAGTTAGGCATTGTAGCCATCGCCTTATTCCCAGTCGTCGACGCTTCTAAAAAGTCGCTCGATGCGAGCGAAGCTTTTTCACCTGATGGCCTGGTACAGAGAACAGTCAAAGCACTTAAGGCTGCCCTGCCAGACCTCGGGGTTATCACTGACGTGGCGCTCGACCCGTATACCACACATGGGCAAGACGGCATTATTAATGACGATGGCTACGTGCTTAACGACATCACAAAAGACGCACTAGTCCAGCAAGCCGTCAGCCATGCGCGCGCGGGGGCCGATGTTGTTGCACCCTCCGACATGATGGACGGTCGTATTGGCGCGATCCGCGAGGCCCTCGAGGCCGAGGGACACGTCAATACTCTCATTTTGTCTTATGCCGCAAAATACGCGTCTGCTTACTACGGTCCATTTCGTGATGCCGTTGGGTCAGCGTCAAACCTTAAGGGCGGCGACAAAAAAACCTATCAGATGGATCCCGCGAACAGCGACGAGGCCATACACGAGGTCGCCCTGGACCTCGGTGAAGGCGCGGATATGGTCATGATAAAGCCAGGAATGCCCTACCTTGATATTGTGCGACGCGTCAAAACCGAGCTTCAAGTGCCAACCTTTGCCTACCAAGTGTCGGGCGAATACGCCATGCATCAAGCCGCCTTCGCTAACGGTTGGCTGTCTCGTGATGCGGTCATACTCGAGAGCCTACTCTCGTTTAAGCGCGCGGGCGCCGACGGGATACTGACGTACTTTGCTATTGATGCTGCGAGGCTTCTTTTAAAGCAATGATCGGTGCGGCTATGACCCGACAGCTAATGCCGATTGACAGTCAGATCAGGAAACTGTTTATCGCCCTTGTAATGTCGGTTTCGAGCCCACTATCAAGTGCCTGTGAGTGTCTTTGGCAAGGCAGTTTTTCAGAGGTTGCACCCACGACGGACCTCGTCGTACTGGGTACAGTCGGACGCGTAAAGGGAAACGCAATCGACATTGATGTTGATGTCACACTCACCGGCCCCGACTGGGCCACGGCGCCTCGTGTTTGGCTTAAGACCGGTGATTATTGCCGTCCCGACGTGGCCGAATTTGCAAAAGGTCAGCGGTTTATTTTCGCCCTACGAAGACTCACTGAGGTTCCCGTCGACGGGTTTAATCCATCAACACCTAACCTGAGTTACGGCCGAGTGGGCGACTATGCATTGTCAAACTGCGGAGGCTATTGGCTGAAAGTCGAGGGGCTTCGCGCCTCGGGCAACCTCGTTCCAGGCATGCCACGTTATGCTCAGAGCCCAAAGATGACTCCGGTGCTGATTGGCCATATCACTGCCTACCTCAAAGGATGGGCAAGCCTAGATTCATTGATTGAAGCCACAAAAGAAGACCCAGAACTCGAAGCGTTAAAAAAAGACTCACGCAGTTTTTTGCGTGGATTCTCGCCCGATGAGGACAGCGAGCGCTAGACAGCTAGGCCCGTGTGACGTGCGTGGCTCGATTCTGACGCCGACCAACAAGGTCTAACAATTCGTCAATCATCATCAACGACAGCCCCCATATCAGCCGCTGGTCAAAAGTAAAGGCGTCAGACTCAAGCGTCTCACCGCGCCATTCCCATTGATGACGCGCTCGATTGACGTCATCCATTAAAAAATGAATGGGGATCCAGACTGTATCGTCAACCTCATGGTTCAGTGCGAGCTCCGGATAATCGTTAATAACAAAGACAAACGGCGCCACCAGCATCTCAGGTCGGTCAGCACGCCACCCCGTATTGACATCAGACAGCTGGCAAATGAGCTCACCGTACGCGTCTAAATCGAGACCCACTTCCTCCCACGTTTCACGCTTTGCGCAGCCCAAATCGCTGGCATCGCCGGGGTCTTTTCGTCCACCAGGAAATCCCATGTGGCCCGACCAGGGGTCGCCCTCTTTCACCGCGCGCTGAATCATTAGCATCTCAGGACCCGAAGACCCATCCCGCAACCCAATGGCCACCGCAGCGCGTTTGGACACAACGGAAACGGCCGGCGGCGAGACCTTGCCGAGCACCTCGATCATCTGTTGAAAACTTAGGAACACTGAACACCTCTTGTGTGTCTCAAGTTTACATAAATCTCATTGAATCTGTCTGATTACAATCAAGACAAGTTAATGAACCTGACAAGGGAGCGTGCGATACTAGAGAGCTACTGTGACTACATTTACTTGGAAAATTTGTGTCAGAAAAATTCGTTTACGCCATAGGCGCCGCCTTAGTCGATACTGAAGTGACTGTTTCAGACCAGGATCTAGACCAATTGGGCATTGAAAAAGGCACGATGACGCTGGTCGACGAAAATCGTCAGCGAGAGATCAAACGTCATCTAGCCGCAAGTCTTAGTCAGGCACACCATGCCTGTGGTGGCAGTGCCGGTAACAGCGTGATTGCAGCCTCGCAATTTGGAGCCCCGACGTACATGAGTTGCTTGGTTGCCGACGATGAAGATGGCAATGTTTATATTGCAGATCTCGACGCCTGTGGCGTGGCGCATGGCTTCCTTGGTGAGCGCCGATCAGGCACCACAGGAAAATGCTTAGTGCTTATCACGCCCGACGCTGAGCGCAGTATGAACACCTTTTTGGGCGTATCGGAGACGCTGTCGGTCTCAGAGGTTAATGATCTTGCGATTGCAAATGCTCAATGGGTTTATCTTGAGGGCTATCTTGTCACCTCACCAACAGGCCACCAAGCGGCACTGAAAACGAAACAAGTCGCGCAGGCGAACGGCAGAAAGGTCGCTGTTAGCTTTTCCGACCCAGGAATGGTGACGTTTTTCAGAGACAACATGAACGCCCTTCTTGCCGATGGCGTCGACTTTATTTTTTGCAATGAAATTGAAGCGCTCGAGTGGGCTGAAACGGATAATTTGCAAACCGCTGTCGAGAAACTGAAGACGGTCAGTCAGCGCTTTGTCGTTACCCGAGGCGCCGAGGGTGCCCTTTTGTATGACGGGACCCAGCAACACCACGTGCCCGCTCAACCGGTTAATGCCGTCAACACCAACGGCGCAGGTGACATGTTTGCGGGCGCTTTCTTTTATGCCTTATGGGCAGGAACCGATATGCTTGAGGCTTGTGAGTTTGCATCTAAAGCTGCCGGCGCTGTGGTGTGCCAAGCCGGTCCGCGATTGAGTCTTGAGACCAGCCATGCGCTCAGAGATGCCCATTTTGAAGCCCAGCGTTAGAACACTAGGAGCACGGTATGAGTAAGCGTGAACTAAAGCCCGAGGTTAAAACTGATCCTCTTTACCAACTATTGCGGCATGAAGATGTCGACAGTTTTAACAAGCAGCGCGATAAAATGGACAATTTACAGTTGTCGGGCGGCGACTACCGAGGCCGTGATCTGCGAAAAATGAACGCGAGAGGATTGGATTTCTCAAACGCGTATTTCCGGAATTGCGATTTGTCGGGTATTGATTTTAGAGAGACTAACCTTGAGGGGGCGAGCCTACTCGACGCGAAGGTCTCGGGAGTCTACTTTCCGGACGAACTCAATCCGGACGAGATACGGCTCTCACTCGACTATGGCACGAGACTCCGCTATCACAGATAAGGAAAGTGGATGAAACGCTCAAGATCAACAATCGTTAGTCGACTGCTTCTTGTCATGCTTGCGTGGTTACCCTTGGCGGCGCTGGGGCAAAACGCGCTGTCCGCCTACACGCAACAGCAGACACAATTTCTTCCGGTCGATGACGCCTACCGCCTAGACATGGTGGCTGATGGTGATCAGCAGGTGCTTCTGCAGTGGGTCATTGCACCGGAGTACTACCTGTACCGTCACGCGTTCAAGGCACGTGCGCGCTCCATGCAAGGACCGATTGATACGCAGCTGGCGATTGCACCAGGACTTGCAAAGACGGATGAGTTTTTTGGTGATGTCGAGGTGTACTACGGTGCACTCGATGCTAGCCTCAATCTGGCCGAACGCGCCGAACTGATTGAGCTCAAGATCACCTATCAGGGGTGTGCCGATGCCGGGCTTTGCTACCCACCGGAGACCAAATCGTTTCTCTGGCACATGGACTCGGGAGACATTCGTCCAGGCACCCTTGAACCGCTTACCAGCGGCTCAACGCCAGACACAAACTCGAACGAGACTGAACCCAGCCTAATAGCCGCCATCGTCTTTGCGTTTTTAGGCGGGGTGATCCTCAATATTATGCCCTGCGTGTTCCCAATTCTTTCCCTCAAAGCGCTGAGCTTCACACGCGGGAGTGCGCAAACGCATCGCCGAGCAAGCCTCGTGTACGCCGCCGGAGTGGTCATAAGCTTCGTTGCGATTGCGAGCGTTTTAGTCGCCATACAACAAACGGGAAAGCTCATAGGATGGGGCTTTCAGTTACAAAATACGGGATTTGTGATTGCGCTTGCCTACCTCTTTACGGTGATGGGATTGAGTCTTAACGGCCTTATTCACTTCGGTACATCGATGATGAATATGGGACAGTCGCTTACCGAGCGTGAGGGTGACGCGGGTAGTTTTTTTACAGGTGTTCTCGCCGTGGTTGTTGCCAGCCCCTGTACTGCGCCATTTATGGGCAGCGCACTGGGCTATGCTTTGACGCAGCCGATCGCGATTACATTGCTTGTTTTCGCAGCCCTCGGCGCCGGCATGGCTTTCCCTATGGTACTGCTGAGCTACAGTAACGCCATGGTCAAGTTGCTGCCCAAGCCCGGCGCCTGGATGGATACAGCAAAGAACATACTGGCGTTTCCGCTCTATCTCACCGCCGTTTGGCTTCTTTGGGTAGCCGGCAATCAAAGCGGCGTTAACACGATGGCAATGGCACTCGCGGGACTGGTATTAGTCGCTCTTGCGGCCTACCTGTACGGCCAGAGTCTCATTAGAAAAGTCGCCGCTGTTTTTCTGCTCCTCGGCGCAATAGTATTGGCCGTCCCTGCAACAAACACATCGGACCAAACCACCTCGTCGCGCGCGCTTGCTGACGGGCAAATTGCCTGGTCCGCGGCTGCTCTGGACGACCACGTAAACCGTGGTGACCCTATTTTCGTGGATGTGACTGCAGACTGGTGCATCACGTGCCTTGCTAACGAGGCGGCTGTGCTGTTCACGACCGAAGTAGAGCAGGCATTTATCAGTGCCGATATCCCTTACATGATTGCAGACTGGACAGACTACGATGCTGATATTGGGGCCTTTGTGAAATCACACGGAAGAAGCGGCATCCCTCTTTACGTCATGTATCCTCGGGGAAAAGGCAGCGAACCGATTATTCTGCCCCAGCTGTTAACTCGAGATATCGTGCTAAGCGCCATTGAAAATGCGCGATGAGCACCCCATTTTTTTACGTGTAGACACGAAGCAATACACGAGGCGTACGATGCACAAGCAAACCCTATTTCTTTTAACGTCGGTTTTGGCGCTAAGCCCCCAAACATGGGCGGCCGATCTGTCGGTTTCTGATGCGTGGGTACGTGCAACACCTCCTGGAAAAATGATGACCGCGGCCTACGCCACACTGCAAAATATGAGCAACGAAACCTTGGTCATTACGGGTGTCACAAGCGACGTTACCGCACACACGTCAGTTCACGAAACGCGCATTGAGAGAGATCGCGCAACAATGCGGCCGGTACCAAAGCTGACGCTTAACGCCGGTGAGCGTACTCATCTCACGCCGGGCGGCACGCATATTATGTTGATGAAGCTCAGTGAGCCTCTCACCGACGCACAAAGCATCGACATCTGCTTTACGCTGGAGAACAATGCGCCGGTGTGCAATGAATTCTCTGTCACCAAACATCGCGCGTCGATGAAACACCATTAAGGTGGCCACTGTCGCAAGAGGAATCGGTATTAAATGACACTTAGAGCTCGTTTTTCACAGGCGTTAGCAAGCATTCGCGGATTTCTTCCCGAAGGTGATTCACTGAGTCTGTTGCGCAGCAAGGGTGGGCGGCGAATGGTCACAGGGGTCTTCGCCGCTTACGCGCTCGTGGTAATAGGCCTTGGCGTGTACTGGAGCTGGCCGCCAGCCGCTTTCGATGTGGTTGAAAATCGAGCCGACTACCTCCAGTCTTCCCAATCACTCGTCACAGGCTCCGCCACTACATCGGCTCTTTTAGAGGTAACGCGTCTTTTACTTGAAAAAAAGGGGGGATACATCAGTAATGATGTTGTGCCACCAGGGGCTTTTTTAGACAACATGCCCAGCTGGGAATATGGTGCTTTGATTCAGTCTCGCGACTTGGCGCGAGCCCTACGCGAAGTATTAAGTCGCTCGCAGTCCCAGTCCCAAGAAGATGTCGACCTGACGTTGGCAGAGCCACGAATCAACTTCCAGAACTCCAGTTGGGTACTCCCGTCTACTGAATCACAATATCGCGACGCACGCCGGTACTTGGAGGCCTACCTCAATCGACTGCCAAAACAAGGTGAAGATGGTGCTCAGTTCTATGCGCGTGCCGACAACCTGAGTTTTTGGTTGGGCATGGTTGAAAAGCGTCTTGGCAGTTTGTCTCAAAGACTGTCCGCCAGCGTGGGACAGCGTCGCGCTAATACTGACTTAGCGGGTGATACAGCGGCGACCCAGTCAACGCGTGAAACGAGCGAATTTATTGTAAAAACACCTTGGCATGAAGTGGATAATGTCTACTTCGAATCACGAGGTGCAGCTTTTGCACTGATCCACTACTTGAAAGCGGCTGAGGTCGATTTTGCTGAGGTTCTCGCACAAAAAAATGCGGCTGTCAGCCTCCGTCAGATTATTCGTGAGCTCGAAACGACCCAACAAACGGTCTGGAGTCCAGTCATTCTCAACGGGTCAGGTTTCGGAATTTGGGCCAATCACTCCTTGGTCATGGCGAGTTATCTTTCGCGCGCGAACGCCGCACTGATCGACCTCAGAGAACTATTGGCACAGGGTTAGGCCGGCTTTACACCCGAGAGCAGGACCCAACCGTCGCGCCGATCGGCGACGTCCAAGCCCACATGCTCGTAGTGCTCGATCAACTTAGCAGCCTGTTCCTCCAATACCCCTGTCAGCAGCAGTCGCCCACCTGGAGCCGTCAGTTCAATCAGCTCGTGCGCCAGCGAAAGCAGTGGGCCTGCCAAGATATTGGCAACCACAACACTCGCGGCGTTCGACCACGCCGAGAGCAAGTCGTCCTCAGGCATCACCACATCAAATTGATCCGTACTAATCTGATTTCGCGCGGCGTTGTCTCGACTGGCAGCCAGGGCCTGGGGGTCATTATCAACGCCCAAGGCTTTGGATGCGCCCAACTTCAGCGCCGCAATCGCCAGAATACCCGAGCCGCAACCATAGTCGACCACTGACTCGCCCCCACTCACTGCCGCGTCTAACGCGCCGAGGCACATGGCAGTGGTGGCATGCGTGCCGGTGCCGAAGGCAAGCCCTGGGTCCAGCATGACATTAACCAAGGCTTCAGCAGGCGGCTCAGCCCAACTGGGGCATACCCACAGCCGAGGTCCCATTTGAATGGGTGCAAAATCATCCATCCACACTCGCGTCCACTCTCGGTCCTCAAGCCTCGAGACCTCACTCTTGGAGTTTTCCGCCAATAATGTGCGAGGCAGGGCCGCTTTGATCGATGAAAGGTCAGCGTCGCCTGCGAACAATGCTGTCAGCACTACGTTTTGCCAAAGTGGTGTTTCGCCCGGCCCCGGTTCTAGTAACGGCTCGTCCGCATTATCCTCAAGCGAGACCGCTAAAGCGCCGCGATCAAAGAGCCATTCCTCGAGTAGTTCAACCAGCGGCGAGTGTGTTTCTAACGCCCACTCTTGCCAGTCAGATGAACTCAATGCTCATGTTCCAGCTTGCTCTCGAGATAGTGAATACTAACTCCGCCGGCGACAAATGATGGATCTACAACTAACTCACGGTGTAAGGCAGAGTTCGTTCTAATACCCTCAACCACAAACTCATCGAGCGCCTGACGCATCTTTTTGAGTGCAATTTCACGGGTGTCACCGTGCGTGATGAGCTTACCAATTAAGCTGTCATAGTGCGGCGGGACCGCGTAACCACTGTAAATATGAGAATCGACGCGAACGCCGTGACCGCCGGGCGCGTGGAATGTCTTAATAACGCCCGGAGACGGCATAAACGTCCGTGGGTCCTCCGCGTTGATTCGACACTCCACCGAGTGCCCGTTAAAACTGACATCGTTTTGCGTGATCGATAATGGCTGGCCGCCGGCAATAAGGAGTTGCTGCTTGACGATATCAATCCCGGTAATCATCTCCGTGACCGGATGTTCGACCTGAATACGCGTATTCATTTCGATAAAGAAAAACTGCCCATCCTCATAGAGAAATTCGAACGTACCTGCGCCGGTGTAGCCCATATCGATACAAGCCTGTACACAGGCGTTACCCACTTCCTCTCGTAGTGCTTGGGGAATACCAGGCGCCGGCGCCTCTTCGATAATTTTTTGGTGACGCCGTTGCAGCGAGCAATCTCGATCACCTAAGTGCACCGCGTGGCCTTGTCCATCCGCGAGAATCTGTATCTCGACGTGTCGCGGCCGCTGCAAAAATTTTTCCATGTAGACGACGGGCGAGCCAAATGCTGCTGCGGCCTCAGATTTCGTCACCTCAATGGATGACAGCAACACTTCTTCGTTGTGCACCACTCTCATCCCGCGGCCGCCGCCGCCCGCGGCCGCCTTTACAATCACCGGATAGCCAATGTCTCTGGCAATTCGCAGCACTTCCTCGGGATCATCCGGTAACGCACCTTCAGAACCCGGAACGGTGGGGACCCCTGACCTGCGCATCTGGTGCTTTGCGGACACTTTATCGCCCATCAGTCGAATGGTCTCAGACCGAGGGCCGATAAACTTAAAACCGCTGCGCTCTACTTGCTCTGCAAAGTCCGCATTCTCCGACAAAAAACCATAACCAGGGTGTATACCGTCGGCACCCGTCACTTCCGCAGCGCTTAAGATAGCGGGCGCTTGAAGGTAACTTTGGGTCGATTGCGCCGGTCCAATACACACGGCCTCATCGGCAAGTCGCACGTGTTTTAGATGACTGTCTGCAGTGGAGTGCACGGCAACCGTCGGAATATCCAACTCGCGACAGGCGCGCAAAATGCGCAGTGCAATCTCACCGCGGTTTGCAATGAGTACCTTTTTCAACATGAGCGTTTATCCTTAATCGAGACGGGGCGCTTATTCAACGGTTAGCAGCGGCTGGTCAAATTCAACCGGCTCACCGTTCTCGGCATGGATTGCCGTAACCGTTCCTGCGTGGTCTGCCTCGATCTGATTCATCATTTTCATTGCCTCGACAATGCAAAGGACATCGCCGGCGCGCACGCTTTGGCCCACCTCGACAAACGGCGCCGCCTCTGGCCCTGGCGAACGATAGAACGTGCCAACCATGGGTGACTTCACGGCATTGGCACTACTCGATGAGCTCACGTCCGGGGCAGCAGGCGCTGCGACTTGCGCCGCTGGCATAGGGGCCATGGGTGCAGGCATTAAAGGCGCAGCCATCGGCGCTGCCATTGTCATTCCTTTATTGCGACTGATCCGGACCGACTCTTCACCTTCCTTAATCTCAATCTCGTCGACACTGGAGGCCTCCAGCAGCTCAATTAATTTTTTTACTTTACGAATATCCATAAGGTCACCTTTTTCACTACTTTATTGTTACTCGATTCATTGATTTTGGTTCAGTAAAAAGTGCAGCGCGTGATCGTATCCAGCACTGCCAAACCCAGAAATAACGCCCACAGCAAGATCAGAGAAAAAACTATGGTGTCTGAACGGTTCGCGCGAATAAACATTTGATAGGTGCACTTCCACAAAGGGTATAGCGACCCCAGCCAGCGCATCGCGCAAAGAAACGCTGGTGTGCGTGAGTCCCGCAGGATTAATAATAATCCCACGCGTATCCTCAAGCCGTGCTGCATGAACCGCATCAATCAATGCAGCCTCAGAATTACTTTGAAACGCCTTCAATGAAGACGCAGCCTGAAGAGCCAATGCCTCAAGCCGTGTATTAATCGTCTCTAGGCTTTCACGCCCGTAGACCTCGGGCTCGCGAGTACCCAGCAGATTTAGGTTAGGCCCGTGTAACACTAAGATGTCGGCCATAAAGACACCACTTAAAAAAATAATCAGGCCTCGAGTCTCTACGAGCGCCCGTTCGGTGTCTACCGATTTCACCCAAAGACGACCAATCTGTAGTTTTTTACCGAAGTTAGGGGATTTTTGCTGGCTTTAATGACTACTAAGATCCGCAGTCATTCGGCAAGCGGTTAAAACTACCCAAACGCCAGACTTCAACACTGACCCCAGCTTCTTTACACTAGACGCTTTCCGATCGTAAGCGCTACACGCATGCAACTTGGCTCCTTGTCGCGAGAGACTCCAGTTTTTTTAGCACCCATGGCGGGTGTGACCGACTTACCAATGCGCCAGCTTGCCGTTGAGTACGGGGCGGATGTGGCGGTTGGTGAAATGATGAGCGCCGACCTATCACTGGCTTCGTCACGTAAATCATCCTCACGCGCGCAGCACTCGAAAGCCGCAGGACTGCACTCGGTACAGCTGGTGGGAAACAACCCTGAAGTCCTCGCACAAGCAGCCCGCTACAACGTCGATCAAGGTGCACAAGTCATTGATATCAATATGGGCTGTCCGGCCAAAAAGGTCTGCAAAAAAGCAGCAGGGTCTGCTCTTCTTGCCGATCCTGCACTCGTCAGGAGCATCCTTGAAGCGACGATTAACGCAGTGAGCGTGCCGGTAACGCTAAAAATACGCACCGGGATCTCTCAAGAACACCGCAATGGCGTGGAAATTGCCGAGATCGCCCAAGATTGCGGCATTGCAATGCTTACTGTGCACGGCCGTACTCGGGCAGATAAATTTAACGGTGCCGCCGAATACGAAACCCTTCGGCAGATCGTGCAGGCGGTCGATATTCCGGTACTGGCCAATGGCGATATCGATTCGCCCGAGAAAGCCCGCCAGGTCCTTGATCATACGGGTGCGACGGGAGTCATGGTTGGACGTGCCGCACAAGGCCGGCTCTGGCTACCCGGTCTTATTGCACAGTCGTTGTCGCAAGGTGGTGCCGTTCGGCCCTGTACCGACGAGCGATTCGATATTCTCAGACGGCACGTTCGCCGCTTGCACGCGTTTCACGGCGCGATCATGGGGTATAAGATTGCACGCAAACACGTAAACTGGTTTTTAGAGGCTGAAGCGGGCCAGGACTGCCGAGCGCTCAAGGCGTCGTTCAATGCCTTACCCTCGCCCGATGCTCAGGAGGCGTTTCTGCGCGATCACAAGGACTTTATTTTTGAGCTCATTCGCAGTGCTAAGGGCGGCAGTACCATGACGGAGCTTGCCGCATGACCGATGACTCCAACAACGGCGCGCTTAAAGTGGCGGCCGAAGCGGCGATCAAACAGTTTATTGACACGCTCGATGGCGAGGACGCCACCGATTTCTACGCCCTTGTGCTTGCGGAGGTTGAAGAGCCCCTTCTGCGCGTTGTCATGCAGTACACGTCCAACAACCAAAGCAAAGCCGCAGCAATGCTCGGTCTTAACCGTGGCACATTGCGAAAGAAGTTACGCCAATACAAGCTTTTATAAGCAAAAGGGATTTTTATGACTGAGGCGAGAATCGCCCCCATTAAACGCGCGCTCATTAGCGTTTCCGATAAAACAGGTGTCGTGAGCTTCGCGCAAGCGCTGGCCGCACACGGTGTTGAAATTCTCTCAACGGGCGGCACCTGTCGACTCCTATTGTCAGCGGGCGTCCCCGTTACTGAGGTGTCAGATCACACCGAGTTCCCGGAGATGATGGATGGGCGGGTCAAAACGTTACATCCCAAAATCCACGGCGGGATTCTTGGCAGACGCGGCAAAGACGACGAGATCATGGTGAACAATCAGATCGCACCGATCGACCTCGTCGTCGTCAACCTTTATCCCTTTGAGTCCACCGTCGCCAACCCAGACTGCTCGCTGGCTGACGCCATTGAAAATATCGATATAGGCGGCCCCACCATGGTGAGAGCGGCGGCCAAGAATCATCGCGATGTGACCATTCTAGTAAGCAACGAAGACTTTAGCTGCGTGTTGGCGGAAATTACATCTTATGGCGGTACAACCGAGGCGACGCGGTTTGATCTGGCTGTGAAGGCCTTTGAGCACACTGCCGGCTACGACGGAGCCATTGCCAACTACCTGGGAAAGCGGGTCGGTGATGAGGAACTCAACGCCTTTCCAAGAACCGCGAATTTCCAATTTACCCGCAGCTCAGTCATGCGCTACGGCGAAAACCCCCATCAAAACGCGGCTTTCTACGTGGATCGTCACGTCACCGAGGCGGGGATCAGCACGGCGACTCTGCATCAGGGAAAGCCGCTGAGCTATAACAATGTTGCCGATTCGGACGCCGCCATTGAATGTGTTAAGTCATTCGCCGAGCCTGCTTGCGTCATTGTAAAACACGCAAACCCCTGCGGTGTCGCAGTGGCCGACAACTTACTCGACGCCTACCGTCTCGCTTTTGAAACAGACACCGAATCCGCTTTTGGCGGCATTATTGCCTTTAATCGTGAGCTCGATGCGACGACCTTGTCGGTCATTATTGATTCACAGTTTGTCGAGGTCATCACGGCACCATCGATCTCAGAGAGCGCCCTTGAGGCCGCCCGCGCAAAACCAAATGTGCGGGTGATGTCGACCGGAGAATGGGGTGATAGTCGCCCGACCTGGGACCTCAAAAAAGTGAACGGTGGACTGCTGATTCAGGACCGAGATGACCATGTTCTGTTGGCGGATGAACTGACGGTCGTCTCCGAAAGAGTCCCGAGCGAACAAGAAATGCGCGACTTACTGTTTGCGTGGCGAGTGGCCAAATTTGTTAAATCTAACGCCATTATCTATGCCGCTAACGAGCGCACTATCGGCGTAGGCGCCGGTCAGATGTCGCGCGTTAACTCGGCGCGAATCGCTGCTATCAAGGCCGAGCATGCTGGCCTTTCGGTGGCTGATGCCGTGATGGCATCCGATGCCTTTTTCCCATTCAGAGACGGCATTGACAGTGCGGCTGAGCGCGGAATCAAGGCGGTTATCCAACCGGGCGGCTCGATTCGCGATGACGAGGTCATTGCCGCTGCAAATGCCGCAGATATCGCCATGGTCTTTACCGGCGTAAGGCACTTTAGGCACTAATATGAATGTACTGATGGTAGGTGGCGGAGGTCGTGAACACGCCTTAGCCTGGAAATTGGCGCAATCCCAAGACGTAAGTACGGTCTTTGTCGCCCCCGGGAACGCGGGCACTGCGCACGAGGCAGGGTGCCAAAACGTCGACTTGAGCCCCTCCGACTTCACTGGTCTTATCGATTTTGCTAAGGCCAATGACTGCCAGCTCACTGTCATCGGTCCTGAGGCACCGCTGGTAGACGGTATTGTTGACCGCTTTGAAGCCGAGGGACTGCGCTGCTTTGGACCCAGTGCGGCCGCTGCGCAGCTCGAAGGCTCCAAGGCGTTCACCAAGGACTTTCTTGCAAGACACCAGATTCCCACCGGTGCTTATGAAACCTTTACCGACCCCGAGGAGGCCTGCCGTTACATTCAAAGACAGGGCGCTCCAATCGTCGTAAAGGCGGACGGATTAGCCGCCGGCAAAGGTGTCATTGTCGCACTGACAGTTGACGAGGCCGAGACGGCTGTTCACGACATGCTCTCTGGCAACGCTTTTGGCAACGCCGGTGCGCGGGTGGTGGTCGAAGAATTTTTAGACGGTGAGGAAGCGAGTTTTATCGTCATGGTAGACGGTACAGACGTGCTGACCATGGCATCTTCCCAAGACCACAAGCGGGTTGGCGAGGGCGACACCGGGCCCAATACGGGCGGCATGGGCGCTTACTCTCCCGCCCCTGTCGTCACAGACACGGTCCATCAACGCGTCATGGACGACATTATCAACCCCACAGTGCAGGGAATGCTTGCAGACGGTCACCGTTATCGCGGCTTTCTGTACGCGGGGCTCATGATTGATTCGGCCGGTTCTCCTAAGGTGATCGAGTTCAATTGCCGCTTTGGTGACCCTGAAACACAGCCCATCATGATGCGGCTCGAATCCGATCTGACCTCACACTGCATTGCAGCCTGTGACGGACGGCTCTTAGATGAGCAAGCCCAATGGAGTCATCAACCGGCGATGGGGGTGGTACTCGCGTCGGCGTATTACCCAGCCTCAAGTCCTTCTGGGCTCACCATTGAGGGGCTCGGCGAAGAAACGGACTCGGTCAAAATTTTCCATGCGGGTACGCGCAGCGACAGTGGCGCCGTGGTGACGGCAGGCGGTCGTGTCTTGTGTGTCACGGCTAAGGCGCCCTCGCTAGCGGAGGCGGCGACGCGCAGTTATGACGCGGCTGCAAATATCAGCTGGGACGGTATGAAATACCGGCGTGATATTGGCTGGCGCGCCTTAGAGCGTTAACCTATCACCCTCTTACGCACGTATGTAGCCCATGCAACGACAACTCAACAGCCTTGACCGACTGATTACGACCCTCGACACCGCGCTCAGGGAAGTTGCGCGCGGTACCAATACCCTGTCGGGCGATCGACCCTCTCCAGCGAAAGATCACTCAGAAGCCGAACTGACGGATACCGAGCGCCAGCATGCCGGCGGATTGATGCGTATTAACCACACCGGTGAAGTGTGTGCTCAAGCCCTTTATCGAGGCCAAGCATTGGTCGCAAAGTCCGATGAGACACGCGAGGCGCTTCTTCATGCGGCACAAGAGGAGAAAGACCACCTTGACTGGTGCGAAGAGCGTCTTCATGAATTAGGAAGTCACACGAGTCGGCTCAACCCCCTCTTTTTTGTGAGCTCTTATGCCTTGGGCGCAATCACAGGTGCGATTGGCGACAAAGTCAGCCTGGGGTTTGTGCACGCGACTGAAGAGGGTGTGGCAGCTCACTTAAAAGAACATCTACAAAAACTCCCCGAAGACGACAGGAAATCGCAGCTGGTTCTTCAGCAAATGCTGGCCGAGGAAGAGCGCCATGGTGCGCATGCGCTTGAACAAGGCGGAAGCGAATTTTCAGCCCCAGTTAAACAGGTCATGCGCACCGCCAGCCAAGTGATGACGAAAACAACCTACTGGGTTTAGTCACTCAACGGCTGATCGTTTCGTGCGTGTGGGTCACTTTGACCCCGCCCGTTGCCAGCATGATCGACGCTGAACAATACTTTTCAGCGGATAGCTGTACTGCGCGTGCCACCTGGCTTTCTTTTATTCCATCACCTTCAATGACAAAGTGGAGATTAATAGCCGTAAACACTGCGGGTACCGCCTCAGCACGCACCGCTTGAAGCTCTACTCGACCGTTGGTTAGGGCTTGGCGTGATTTTTTAAGCATTGTGACGACGTCAAAAAGCGCGCAACCGCCAGTCCCCAAGAGCAGCATCTCCATCGGCCTCAACCCATGATTCTTACCGCCCAGCTCTTCAGGCCCATCCATAACAACACTGTGGCCAGAGCTTGACTCCCCCAAGAACATGACACCATCCACCCACTTCACAGAACCTTCCATTTTAGCTTCCCCGTTTCACCTTCAGTTGGTCTTTTTCTCGTAAACGATTGGCACCGCACCCACAGGGGGGCTATGCTAATGCAAAGCGTGCTACGAATCACACAACGGCGTGACACTATGAACTACCTTGTGAGCAAGCGTATTCCGAATGCCGAGGCTTTCCTCGAGCACTGTGAGCGCATCACTATGAAGTCAAAGTCGGTCGTATTCCGTCAGGGTGAGCTCAGTCAAGACTTTTACCTCATCTTAGAAGGGTCGGTCTCGGTGATTGTCGACGACGTTGAGGACCCCGAGCAAGAGATGGTGGTTTCGTACCTCAACCCCGGCGAATTCTTTGGTGAAATGGGACTGTTTGGGGAAGAAACCCGTACCGCTAACCTCGTGACACGAACGCCCTGTGTATTCGCCAAAATTAGTTACGATGACTTTCACGCGATCCGACAGCGATACCCTGACGTCCTCTACGCACTGACCTCGCAAATTGGACAACGACTCAAAAATACAACCCGGAAACTTGCCGATCTCACGTTTATTGATGTTTATGGGCGGATCCATCGCTCACTGATTCAGCTGACGACCTTGCCTGAAGCGATGACGCACCCAGACGGTATGCAAGTTCGTGTCACTCGCCAAGAACTCGGAAAACTCGTGGGTTGTTCGCGAGAAATGGCCGGCCGCGTCCTGAAAATGCTGACGGGGGATGGCTATATTACAGTCGCGGGTAAAACCATCGTGGTGCTGCGCGAGCCGCGGAATAGCGCGTCTTAGCGCGTCGCACCCAAGACCATGCCTGCCAGTGCGTCTCCAGGTGAGGGCTGTCGCATAAACGACTCCCCAATGAGAAACGTGGACACCCCCTGATGTAACATAAGCCGCATGTCGTCAGCGGCGTGCAATCCACTTTCCGTTACGACAGTCACCCCGCTGGGCACATGGGCAAGCAAGTTCAGCGTCGTATTTAAATCCGTATCAAAGGTGTGCAAGTCGCGGTTGTTGATCCCAATAAGGTCAAGGTCAAGCGCAAGCGCTCTATCGAGCTCATGGCGATCGTGAACCTCAACTAAAACATCCAGTTGAGCCTCGCACGCCTGTTGGAACAAGTCGTGCAGTTGAGCGTCATCAAGACACGCAACTATCAGTAAAATTGCATCGGCTCCCAGCGCTCTAGCCTCCCAAATTTGGTAAGCATCCAAGGTAAAGTCCTTGCGCAACACTGGCAGATCGCACGCCGCTCGGGCCTTGCGAAGGTATTCGTCAGCACCCTGAAAGAAATCAATGTCTGTTAAGACCGATAGGCATGCGGCGCCACCTTGCGCGTAACTTTTAGCAATCCAGGCTGCGTCAAAATCTTCCCGGATCACGCCCTTACTTGGGCTGGCTTTTTTTACCTCTGCAATGACACCGGGAATACCCGCATCGATGCGCGATTGCAACGCACGACGAAAGCCACGCGGCTGATCTTGAGACGCCGCACGCACCCTCAAGTCACCCAGTGTGACGAGGCGCTTTCTGTCGGCAATTTCCTCAAGCTTCCTGTCGCAAATACGCTTTAAAACCGTGGGAGTACCCTGTGACATCATTTTATTTCCGCGCCCGCACTCTGTGTTTTTGCAACAAATGCGTCCAGCGCCTGAAGCGCTTTTCCTGTCCGCATGGCCTCACTTGCAAGCGCTATGCCGTCAGCCAAGGTGCTGGCTTGCCCGCCCACATAGAGACCCGCACCGGCATTCATCGCGATCATCGATCGCGCTTTCTCTGATCGCGTCGACCCATCGCCCCCCAATGCGGCTCGAACCAGGTTCGCAGACTCTCCCGGATTTTCGACCGACAAATCGTCGATTGAGTGATGTGCATGTCCGTATTCCGCAGGATCAATCTGATAGCTTTTCAGCGTCCCATCGACAAGCTCGCAGACCTGCGTCTTCGCAGCGACTGATATTTCATCTAAACCATCCAATCCGTGAACGACCATCACGTGTTCACCGCCCAAGTCACGCAGCGCCCCCGCGAGCACCTCACACAGTGACGGCAAAAAGACACCCAAAACTTGTCGACGTGCGCCTGCAGGGTTCGTCAGAGGGCCCAGAATATTGAAGATGGTTCGCGCAGCCAGTTGTTGTCGCGCGCCCATGGCGTGTTTCATTGCACTGTGGTGCATGGGGGCGAACATGAAACCAACACCGATTGAATCGATACAGTCGGCGATGACGTCGGGTGAGACACTCAGATCAACGCCGAGCGCCGAGAGCACATCTGACGAACCCGAAGCGCCTGATGAACGGTTACCGTGCTTGGCAACGCGGCCACCCGCAGCCGCCACAACAAAAGTAGCCGCCGTTGAAACATTGAATAAATTCGCGCCACTGCCACCGGTTCCAGCAAGATCGATGAGCCCGTCGGTATCAATCGAAACGGGGGTCGCGAGCGAGCGCATGACGCTGGCTGCACCAACAATCTCGTCGATTGTTTCGCCTTTCATTCGCAATCCAATCAGCAAGCCGCCGATTTGAGCCTCAGTCGCCTCACCTTGCATGACCGTGAGCATCACTGATTCCATGTCAGCGCGCGACAGCGACTGCCCTGAGACCAACTCTGCGATTGCCGCTTGAATATTCATTTTGAAAAACCTCAGCTCGCTTGGTTCAGAAAATTTTGCAGCATGGCGTGACCGTGCTCGGTGAGGATTGATTCGGGATGAAACTGCACACCTTCCACTGCAAGATCTCGGTGACGTAAGCCCATAATGACCTCGCGCTCACCCCGGTCATCGACAGTCCACGCGGTCACCTCTAAACAATCAGGCAGGGTCTTGGGATCCACAACCAGAGAGTGGTAGCGGGTGGCCGTGAACGGAGAGGGCAAATCTTTAAAGACACCCTTTCCAATATGGTGGACCTCACTCGTCTTTCCGTGCATGACCTCGGGTGCTCTAACCACGTCACCACCATAGGCCGCGCCTATACTCTGCATACCCAGGCAAATACCAAACACCGGTAACTCACCAGAAAATCGCTCAATAGCCGAAATAGATACCCCTGCCTCAGTGGGTGAGCAAGGGCCCGGCGAGATACACAGGAGATCGGGCTTAGCGGATGCAATCTCTTCAATAGAAATTTCATCATTTCGGTGCACACCGACTTCGGCACCCAACTCCCAAAGGTACTGAACGATATTCCAGGTGAATGAATCGTAGTTATCGATCATCACAACACTCGGTTTAGTCATCGGATTAGCACCCCTCTACCATTGCCGCAGCCCTGAGCACCGCTCTCGCCTTGTTGAGGGTCTCCTCCCACTCAGAGGCCGGCACTGAATCTGCCACTACCCCAGCACCCGCCTGAACGACAAGCTGCCCGTCTTTAATCACCGCAGTACGAATGGCGATGGCTGTGTCCATGTCGCCCGACCACGTCAAATACCCAATGGCACCACCGTAGACACCGCGCTTAACCGGCTCCAACTCGTCAATAATTTCCATGGCTCGAATCTTTGGCGCGCCACTGAGCGTGCCGGCAGGTAACGTCGCTCGTAAAGCGTCAATGGCTGTCACACCGTCTCTTGCAGAGCCTGTCACATTAGAAACAATATGCATCACATGCGAGTACTTCTCGATGACCATTTTGTCAGTAAGCTCCACGCTTCCAGGCGCCGCAACACGCCCCACGTCATTACGACCCAGGTCAATCAGCATCAGGTGCTCGGCCCGCTCTTTCTCGTCATTAAGTAGCGCCGCGGCTAGCATCGCATCTTCTTCCTCATCCGACCCTCTGCGGATCGTGCCCGCGATCGGCCGCACAGTAATCTGTCCACGCTCAGACCGGACTAAAATTTCAGGTGAACTGCCCACAATATGGAACTCATCAAGATCGAGATAGAACAAATAAGGCGACGGGTTCAAGTGACGTAACGCCCGATAAAGATTGATTGGATCAGACGTAAACGGAAGTGTCATTCGCTGTGAAACCACAACTTGCATCACGTCTCCATCAAGGATGTAGTCCTTAATTCGCGCAACCCAAGACTCAAAGGTCGATTGTTGGGTCTCAAATTCAACTCGTGATTCAATCTCGGCCGTGTCAATCGCGCCTAGCTCAACGTTAGAGAGTGCCGGCATGGGCTCCGCCAGTCGTTGCTCGAGTTCCTCGAGACGCTCAGTTGCGGACTCAAACGCGCCAGCTTGTGACGTATCGGCATTCACAATTAACGTAAGAGTGCCGCGCAGATTGTCAAAAACGACAACCTCCTCAGCCAGCACCAGCAAGATATCCGGAGTTCCCATTGTGTCTTTGTTGGCCGTACCCGATAACTTTGGCTCAACATAACGAACCGTGTCGTAACCAAAATAACCGACCCACCCACCGTGAAAGACAGGAAGGGACTCAAGCGGCGCACTGTTTTCAGACTGATGAAGCGCCTCAATATCCTGAAGGGGGTCAGCCGTCTCATAAGTGCGGGTCAGTTGGTCATTCGTAAACCGTGAAATAGTGGTGCCCTCAACAGCAAATCGATGCCGAGCGGGTAATCCTACGATGGAGTAACGGCTCCACTTTTCGCCGCCCTCAACCGATTCGAACAAAAACGAGTAAGGCTTGTCGCAAAGCTTTGCATAGGTCGACAGGGGCGTTTCAGTGTCCGCCAACAGTGTTCTCGTCACGGGGACACGGGAATATCCCTCGCAAGCGAGCGCGTCAAATTGAGCCTGACTCAGCGACTGGGTCATTTCACCAAAGCCAACTCGTCGCGCATGGTTTTAATCACTTCAGCGTAGTCGGGCTTGCTGAAAATCGCCGAGCCGGCAACGAATGTGTCTGCGCCTGCCTCTGCAGCTTGCCGAATATTTGCAGGACTCACACCACCGTCGACCTCCAGACGAATATCCAAGCCCGACTCATCAATCAACGAACGTGCCTCACGCAACTTATCGAGCGTCATCGGTATAAATGACTGACCACCAAAACCCGGATTCACCGACATGAGAAGAACCATATCAATCTTATCCAGTACGTATTTGAGCGCATCAAGACGGGTTGCAGGATTAAAAACCAGACCTGCTTTACAGCCCGCGTTACGAATGAGTTGAAGCGTTCTATCCACGTGGGTTGAGGCCTCGGGATGGAAGGTAATGTAGGACGCACCGGCATCGGCAAACATACCTACAAGCGCATCGACAGGTTGAACCATCAGGTGCACATCGATCGGCGCAGAAATTCCATAGTCTCTCAGCGCACTGCACACCATGGGGCCCACGGACAAGTTGGGTACATAGTGGTTATCCATCACATCGAAGTGAACAATGTCGGCACCCGCGTCCAAAACAGCACCGACGTCTTCACCCAGTCGGGCAAAGTCTGCCGCGAGGATCGAGGGAGCAATCAAGTAATCACGCATTGTAAAGTCCAATAAGCTAAAGCCGCATAGTGTAAAGCGCGTTGACCCCAGTCACCAGTAATGTGAGCTCGCGCCGCTATTGATCGAGCTTATTCTCAAGCTCTCGGAGTCGCGCTGGCGTACCCACATCTGACCACAGTCCGCTCCAAAGCTGCGCGGACAATCGCGCCTGAGTAATGGCCGTGTCGAGCAACGGGCGTAACGCCGCCTTACCCGGTCTAACACCGTCGAACAATTCAGGCCTCATGACTGACAGCCCCGCATACGTCACTCGAGACTGACCGAGTGCCATCAGGCGCCCCTGTTCCAAGACAAAATCACCTTTGGGGTGATGTGCTGGATTTGGGACCATCACCAAGTGAGCAAGGTCCTTCTGTAAATCAATCGCTTGCAGTCGAGCAAATGGGAAATCGGTATAGACATCGCCGTTTACGACCGCAAATGGACGCTCGCCCAACAAAGGCAGTGCATTGACAATGCCACCCGCTGTCTCAAGCGGCGTCTCCTCCACAACCACAGTGATTCGAGCGTCTCCGAACTTTCGAGCGTGACAAAAATCGACAATCTGCGATGCAAAATACGACGCGTTGACGACGATGTCTGTAAATCCAGCTGCAGAGAGGCCTTCGATATGACGCTCAAGCAGAGATTTTCCCCCGATTTTAATGAGCGGCTTGGGCCGTGTGTCTGTGAGTGGCCTCATTCGACGACCTTCGCCCGCGGCAAGAATAATGGCGTGCTTCATGCTGTTTTATACCAGGCAGCCTGAGTCGCTTGCGGCAGCGCATGAGCCTCGAACCAGCGCCAGAATTCCCCTACCTCAGGAAACGCGTCAGCATAGAGGGCGCAGGCCTCCTCGATATACCCCACGACCACAGCGATATCGGCCATGTAACTGGGCTTATGATCTCTTAGCCAAAGGCGCGAAAAAACACCCAGTATTTTGGTGTGCCTTTGAAGTCCAATCAGGTCGTAGCACCTGACAAATTCAGCCCAGCTGTCCGCAGGCAAATGGTCCAGCGAGACAAGGGCCTCCCAATAAAAGGCCAACCACTCCAGCTGTCGCTCACGTGGCCAGACAATGTAGACGTCTTTCAACAGTGACACGGCATCGTAGCTGAGCGGTCCTATGATGGCGTCCTGAAAGTCAATGACCGCGGGCGACACATTACTGCCCAACACCATCAAATTTCGGCTGTGAAAGTCACGATGCACAAGACCCTGTGGCTGTGAGATCGATGCGGCGACCAAACATTCGCTGAAAGCCTTAAACGTGTTTAACGCCGTCTCATCGAGTGTTAGCCCCAATACCTTTGAAAAAAACCACTCCGGGCAGATATCCAGTTCTCGCTGAAGCTCAGTCGCATCGTAAATTGGCAGATCCACACCGGTAAGCGGGAGCCCTCGCAGTGTAGTCAAAGTATCCAGCGCTCCCCGATACAAGGCCTCGCTATGACCGTGCTGCAGTGCAGTCCACAAGGTGACATCACCCAGGTCTTCAAGAAGGAAAAAGCCCAAGCCAAGATCGGCGCGCAGCAGTCTCGGAACTCTCACGCCACCGCGCTCTAGAACGTCTTGAATCAGAACGAAACGTTCGTTGTTCTCAGTCGCTGGCGATACCATGAGAATCCGGGTTTGAACATCAAGAGTCGGTGGCGCGCTGATGCGGTAAAACTTTCTAGGGCTTGCGTCTCCCGCAATAAGCTCTGCCGTGACGGCGCCCGCTTCGCAGTTTAGGATCCGCGCCACCCACGCACACTCTGGCTCGCGTTCACCAAAGACCAAGGTCTTCTCCTTTGTGTCGGTATAAATCCGCAGCATTGCCACAAATACTCGAAAACACCGTAGACTCCTCCGCGTTACACTGTGCCACTGATAATAACCCGAACACACATCGAACCGTTTGTGCAGACACTCTTAAAACGTCCACTGTCAGTCTTGATGACCACCCTTGTCGTAACTTGGGTGCTCGGGCCTGCTGCCGTGTTTTCAGCACCGACTGATGACCACGAACTTAAAGTAGAACGCATACAAAAACGGTTCAACTGGATTCCGCTGGCGCGTGTCACTGACGCTGACCGTGATTCGCGCTGCCTGCAGTGCAAAGGGCAATATCAAGACCCACTCGCAGAGGTGGATCGTTCAGTTTCGCCCAACGAACTCGACCTTGAGGTTAGCGCCGGAGACAGCGACATTACCGACAGTACGTTTCTTTTTTCAGGTGACGTGAGGGTAACGCAAGGCTACCGAACAGTTAAGGCGCAAGAGGTCTACATCGACCGAGTCGAGCAAACGTTAGTCGCAAAAGGACCCGTGGAACTCAGAGAGCCGGGCATCGCCATGTACGGCGACGAAATCAACTACAACAGCCTCAGCGAACAAGCCGCGCTCAAAAATGCAGAGTTTGTCATGTTTGAACAACAGCTTTACGGCATTGCCGAGAGTGTGGTCAGGGACAGGAACGGCTCGCTTGATATTGAAGACGGCCAGTTTACATTTTGCGCACCGACGGACCCAAGCTGGCAGGTGACCGCAGAGAATTTGCGTATTGATCCCGAGAACAACACCGGTGAGGCCTGGGGCGCGCGCATCGACATTAAAGGGATACCGGTCGCTTACCTGCCTTGGATACAGTTCCCGCTCAGCGACCAGCGCAAAACGGGCTTGCTGTTTCCCGATGTTAGTAGTGACACCCGTGGCGGACTCGACGTCACCGTACCCCTTTACCTGAACCTGGCGCCAAACTACGACGCGACCTACTCACCGCGACTGATCCAAGATCGCGGTTTGCTTCATCAGATTAATGCTCGAGGGCTCTCAAACAGCACCGGATTTTGGGATGTCTCAGGGGGATTTTTAAACGATGACGATCTCAGCTCGACCCGCGAGAAGCAGGATCGATGGCTGCTGAACATTAACCAGTCCAGCGACCCCTCAGCGCGATTACGAACCTCAATCGATTTCTCAAAGGTCAGTGACAATGAATACTTGAGAGACCTTGAAAACAATACGCTCAGCGCTCAACGACAAACCGCCTTGTTGCAGAGAGCGCGTATTGACTGGCTCGCAGAAAATTGGGTACTCGGTATTGAGGCACAGCAGTTTCAGAATATCACCGAGGATATTACCGATAACTACAAGCGCCTGCCCCAAATCACCGCGCTCTGGCGAGGTCAACGTAAATTGGGACAATTCGAACCCCTCTTAAAACTTCAGGCCGCCAACTTTGATACCGATCTTGAAGAGGTCGATGGACAGCGATTTTTCCACGAAGTGGGTCTCAGGCTTCCCATCACTCGAGACTACGGCTTCCTCAACACAACCCTGCTCCACCGCGGTATTAACTATCGCCTCAAGTCCCCAGAAAGCGATCAAACGGTCAATGCCTCTGTCGCATCGTCAGTGTTGAGCGTTGATGGCGGACTTGAATTTGAGCGCAGCACCCAGGTGCTTGGACGATCATTCATACAAACCCTTGAGCCAAGAGCACGTTATCTCTACGCGAGCTACGACGATCACGAAGGCATACCCGACTTCGACAGCGCCGAACTCACGTTTAGTTACCGCCAACTTTTCCGCACGACGCGATTTTCTGGGTATGACCGGCTGGCAGACGCCGACCAGCTCTCACTCGGCGTCACCTCGCGGCTTGTGGATGCGCAAACAGGTATAGAACACGTCACCGCCAGTTTTGGCCAAGTGGTTAACTTTCGAGATCAGCGTGTTCGCTTGAAGCAGAGCGACGCCGCTCTCACAGATAAGGGCTCTGCACTGGCGTTTGCACTTGATCTTCGAGCGAGCGAGCGCTGGGCACTCCACAGCAACCTACTGTTTGACGGTTATGATCAGAAGCTCGATGCCGCCAATGTACGGGTCAGCTACCGACCCCGTGACAACGCCTTGATCAATGTCGGGTATACCCTCCGTGAGCCCCCGCCTTCCTTCGCCACACGCCCGGTGACTGAGCAGGTCAATACCTCTGCTTACATCCCACTCAATGAGAACTGGAGCGCATTCGGCGCAATACGGTACTCGCTCGAGATTGGTAGTAGCGTGGAAGATATGATCGGTGTCGAGTACGATGGCTGCTGCTGGCGAGTGCGTCTCATTTACATGAGCTATCTCGATGCACTCAGAGAGGCAGATGTGTTTATAGCGGAACCGGAACTTACGCGAGACCGCGCGTTCCAATTTCAATTCATTTTAAAAGGCTTGGGCGGCTTTGGTGGCCGAGTCGATAACCTCATGCAAGATATGATCAGAGGGTTTAATGCTAAACATTAGGTTTAAATCAGTTGTCGCTGCGAGCCTCGCAACGCTCGCCACTCTCTCAGCTACAGCACCGTCGATTGCGCTCGCGCAAATGACGCCGCTGGATACCATTGTCGCGATCGTGGACGAAGACATCATTTTGGCCAGTGAGGTACGAGATCGTGTCAAACAAGTTAAATCCTCCGCCGAGCAACGGGATATCGCATTGCCCGATGACGACACCGTGGTCCAGGAGACACTGGACAGGCTAATCCTTGAAAGTATTCAGTTACAGCTCGCTGATCGCTTTGGTGTTCGAATTCCTGACGCGCAGTTAGACCAGTCAATGACCAGAATTGCAGCGCAAAACGGTCTGACGCTGGAACAGTTCAGAGACGCACTGGCTCAAAGTGGCCAGGACTACGTTGAAATGCGAGAGGGCCTCCGAGACGAGCTCGCCATCCAGCGTGTCCAGCAGGGCAGTGTGATGCGTGACATCAATATCACCGAGAAAGAAGTCGATAACTTCATGACCACTGAAGAGGGTGCGGCGCTGACCGAACCTGAATATCGCGTCATACAAGCACTCCTTCCCATTTCAAGATCGGATAACGCAGAGACACGTGCGGTTAAGGAAGATTTTGTCGACGGGGTATTGGCCAGTGTTTTAGCGGGAATGAATTTTTCTGAAGCAGTGAATGTCCAAGAGCCCTTTGCCTTTCGCGGCGGCGATCTTGGCTGGCGAAAACTGAGTGATATTCCCAGCATGTTTTCACAGATCATTCCGAGTCTCGCGGCAGGTGATACCGGGAAAGTGCAATCAAACTCAGGGCTT